>URJQ01000025.1 GCA_900548195.1 uncultured Prevotella sp. | reverse complement strand
ACTATCTCGTCAAATGTTGCTCTTAACCGCAGAAAACTACGGAAGTTATTATTTACACATTACTTAGCAATATATTTGTGGAGTATCGAGGTGGAGGTACTGCACAAATGGCGGAGAAGAAATACCGCGAACAAGGTACGAATTATCCAGAACCACGCTGGGCTGGTCCGACACCATCTTACGGACTATTTGCTCGTCACATTGAAGGCTTAAAGCTGAGAGATATTACTTTTGCCCTTAAAAAGGGCGATGGACGCCCTGCTGTGATGCTGGAAAATGTAAAAAATCTTGATATGAAAGATGTTAAGGACGCAAAGGGTGAAATAGTAAAAAAAGATAGTAAAAACATATAAAATATTATTATCTGAAAGTAAATAAAGAAAATGAAATGCAAAACGCAAAATGAGTTTGCCTAATAGGCTCATTTTTTAATATTTATATTAAACAAAGGACGGAATATTTTCCGTCCTTTGTTGCGTATAATTCATAATTTTTTATTAACTTTGCAAACGATTTAGAGCTAAATTAATTTTTATTTTATACTATTTTATGTATTTCACTTTGTTTGTAACCGTTTTGATAACGGCTGTCTTCTTAGTGGTAGCGGCGTATATTACAGCTAAGCTGTTGGGCCCTCGCACTTACAACAAGGTTAAAGGTGAACCATTCGAGTGTGGTATTCCTACACATGGAAGTTCTTGGCTTCCAATGCATGTGGGCTACTATCTCTTTGCTATCCTTTTCCTCATGTTCGATGTGGAGACCGTATTCCTCTATCCTTGGGCAGTAGTAGTTAAGAATTTCGGTACCATGGCATTGTTCAGCATTGGATTCTTCATGCTGGTACTGGTTTTTGGCCTTGCTTATGCATGGCGGAAAGGAGCGCTTGAATGGAAATAAAAAAGCCAACTATCAAGTCTATTCCATACGATGAATGGAAAGATAATGAAACGCTCGAGAAAATGATTAAGGAACTCAACGACGGCGGCGTAAACTGTGTTGTGGGTAATCTCGATGCTCTTATCAACTGGGGACGTAGTAACTCCCTTTGGGCATTGACCTTTGCTACTTCCTGCTGCGGTATTGAGTTTATGGCTTGCGGATGTGCACGTTATGACTTTGCACGTTTCGGTTTCGAGGTTACTCGTAACTCTCCTCGCCAGGCTGACCTTATCATGTGTGCTGGTACTATTACTCATAAGATGGCACCAGCTCTGAAACGTCTCTATGATGAGATGGCTGAGCCTAAATACGTAGTCGCTGTAGGTGGATGCGCTATTTCTGGTGGTCCTTTCAAGTCAAGTTATCATGTTGTGCGTGGTATTGATGAGTTCCTCCCAGTGGATGTTTATATCCCAGGATGTCCTCCACGTCCAGAAGCTATTCTCTATGGCATGATGCAGTTGCAGCGTAAAGTAAAGGTGGAGAAATTCTTTGGCGGTGTTAACCGTAAGGAAAAGAACCCTAATGGCATTAAGATTACCGACGTGCCAAAGAAATTCGTCGAAGAGATGAAGGCTGCTGCTGTAACAGCTAAGGACGCTGTCAAGAAGGAAATCAATGATACATTCAAATAAGGAGGATAAACGGAATGAAACTTAATAATATAGTATATTCTTTCAGCGAGTTTGCATCTCAGATGGCTAAGCTCCGCAACGAGAAGCATTTCGATTATCTCGTTACTATTATTGGTGAAGATTTTGGCGAAGAAGGTCTCGGATGTATCTACATTCTCGAGAATACTGATTCTCATGAGCGTATCTCTGTAAAGACTATTGCTGAGCAGAAGGGTGACTCTTACGTTATCTGGAGTATCTCTACTCTCTACAAGTGTGCAGGAATGCTTGAGCGTGAGGTATTTGATTTCTATGGTATCAAATTCCTCGGAAATCCTGATATGCGTCGTCTCTACCTTCGTAATGACTTCAAAGGCTATCCTTTCCGCAAGGACTTTGTTGCTGAAGAAGGCTATTCTCTTGAGGATGATAAAGAGCCTAACTATACTCTACAGTATTCTCTTGATGCCGATGGCAACCTCGTGGAGAAGAAAGTGGAAATGTTTAGCGAGGATGAATTTGTAATCAATATCGGTCCTCAGCACCCTTCTACTCACGGTGTGCTCCGTCTTGAGACCGTTCTTGACGGTGAGACTGTAAAGCGCATTGTTCCACATCTCGGCTATATCCACCGCGGTATCGAGAAGATGTTTGAGAGCATGACTTATCCTCAGACCCTCGCAATGACTGACCGTCTCAATTATCTCTCTGCTATGATCAATCGACATGCTATCTGCGGAGTAATTGAAGAGGCAATGGGCATTGAACTGTCTGAGCGCATTCAGGTGATACGTACTATCATGGATGAGCTTCAGCGTATTGATGGTCACTTGCTTTACCTCGGTTGTTATGCTCAGGACCTTGGCGCCCTCACTGCATTCCTTTACTGTATGCGTGACCGTGAGTACGTGCTCAACTGCATGGAGGAAACCACTGGTGGTCGTCTTATCCAGAACTACTACAGAATTGGTGGTCTTCAGGCAGATATAGATGATAACTTCCAGAAGAACGTGAAGAACCTTTGCACTTATCTTAAGCCAAAGCTTGAGGAGTATGTGAATGTCTTCGGTGACAACGTAATCACTCATCAGCGTCTTGAGAATGTAGGTGCAATCTCTAAGGAGGATGCCATTTCTTATGGCATGTCAGGTTCTAACGGACGTGCTTCACAGTGGGCTAACGACCTTCGTAAGAACTATCCTTATGCAGCTTACGACAAGATAGACTGGGATCAGGTAGTTCTCGATAATTGTGATGCACAGGATCGTTATTATCTTCGTATCAAGGAAATCGAGCAGTCTATTCGTATCATCGAGCAGCTCATTGATAATATTCCAGAAGGAGAATACTACATCAAGCAGAAACCTATTATCAAGGTACCTGAAGGACAGTGGTATTTTGCCTGCGAAGGAACGAGCGGTGAATTTGGTGTCTATCTCGATTCTAAGGGTGATAAGTCTCCTTATCGTATGAAGATTCGTCCAATGGCGCTTACTCTCGTCGCTGCTCTTGATGAAATGCTTCGTGGTACAAAGGTTGCTGACCTTATCGCTGTAGGTGCGGGTCTTGATTACATCATCCCAGACATCGATAGATAATCAGAAGAAAGGAAATCAAACTTTCACCTTATTATAAATAAAAAGAAATATTATGTTCGACTTTTCTAATATATCAATATGGTTTGACAACCTTCTTCAGTTGACTCTCGGTCTTCCAAGCTGGTTGGCTATTACCATTGAGTGCGTGATAGTAGGACTGCTTATCATCGTTGGATATGCTTTGCTCGCCATAGCTCTTATCTTCATGGAGCGTAAGGTGTGTGCATATTTCCAGTGTCGTCTTGGCCCTATGCGTGTAGGTCCTTGGGGATTGTTGCAGGTTTTTGCTGACGTACTTAAGATGCTTATCAAGGAAATCTTCTTTGTCGATAAGGCAGATAAGCTCCTTTATGCTCTTGCTCCTATCCTTGTGATTGTAGGATCTATCGGTGCTTTCGCATTCCTCCCTTGGAATAATGGTGCTGTAATCCTTGATTTCAATGTAGGCATCTTCCTTTATACAGCTGTTAGTGCAATAGGCGTTATTGGTGTCTTCCTTGCTGGTTGGTCTTCCAACAATAAGTACGGTCTCGTATCAGCAATGCGTGGCGCTGTTCAGATGATTTCTTATGAGATGTCTCTCGGTCTTTGCCTTATTACAGCTACTATTCTCACTGGCACAATGCAGGTTAGCGGAATCGTTGAAGCACAGCAGGGACCTTTCGGATGGCTTATCTTCCAGGGTCATATCCCAGCTCTCATCGCTTTCTTCATCTTCCTTATCGCTGGTAATGCAGAGGCAAACCGTGGACCTTTCGACCTTGCTGAGGCAGAGTCTGAGTTGACTGCCGGTTATCACACAGAGTATTCTGGTATGGGCTTCGGCTTCTACTATCTCGCTGAGTTCCTCAATCTCTTCATCGTAGCTGGTATGACAACACTCGTATTCCTCGGTGGTTGGTGTCCTATCCATATCGGTGTTGAGGGATTTGATGCTGTCATGGATCTTATTCCTGGCATAGTATGGTTCCTTGCCAAGGCTTTCGCAATGGTTTGGTTGCTCATGTGGATTAAGTGGACTTTCCCACGTCTTCGTATTGATCAGATTCTTAACCTTGAATGGAAGTATCTTATGCCTCTCGCTCTCCTCAATCTCGTGCTTATGACTGTATGCGTAGCATTTGATCTTACAGGTATTGTCTTCGTAGGTTATGCAGTTGCTGCTGTAATAGCTATCGTATTGGCAATCATTGTGGTTCGCGCTATGAAGTTTAAGTCTAAGTTTAAGCAGGAGCAGGAGCTCGTAGGTGTAAGTTCTGCTATAAAGAAGGACTAAAAAAATACAACAAGCCGTGAAGCAACAAGATGCTTCTGGTGGAATTGTAAATATCTGATTTTCTATAATTAGAAATAACAAAAAGAAATAAAATGAGTAACAAATCATATTTCGGAGGTGCGCTCGCTGGTATCAAGACCTTGCTGACAGGTATGGATATCACTATGGGTGAGTACATGACTCGCAAGGTTACCGAGCAGTATCCGGAAAACCGAAAGACGGAGCATATCGCAGAGCGTCATCGTGGTACTCTTGTTATGATCACAGATGAAAATGGCAAGAACAAATGTACCGCTTGTACACTTTGCGAAAAGGCTTGTCCTAATGGCACCATCAAGATTACATCACAGATGGTAGTTACTGCTGACGGAAAGAAGAAGAAACTCCTTACCGATTATCAGTACGACCTCGGTGATTGTATGTTCTGCCAACTCTGTGTCAATGCTTGTAACTTTGGCGCCATCAAGTTTGTAAAAGATTTCGAGAATGCCACTTTCAGTCGTGACGTATTGGTGCAGCATCTCAATGTACCTCCTACGGAGGAGGAACTGAAGCAGTATGCTGAGAATGCCAAGGTAGCGGCTGCTAAGGCTGCGGAAGCAAAGGCTGCGGAGGCGAATAATAAGGATTTAACAAAAACAGAGAAGAAATAAGTTATGGTAAATATTATTGTATTCGCAATACTCGCAGTGGTTATAATCGCTGCAGCTTTAGCTGCTGTCTTTACAAAGCGCATCATGCGTTCTGTAACAGCGCTGTTGTTTGTTCTCTTCGCTATTGCAGGCATCTACTTCCTCTTGGATTATACTTTCCTTGGAGCTGCACAGTTGAGTATCTATGCTGGCGGTATGACGATGATTTATATCTTCGCCATTCAGCTTCTTGGTCGTCGTAATCTTCAGGGCTATGTTGAGAAATTGAACTTCAAGCGTATGGCTGGAGCTGCAATCATCTCTTTTGTAGGTCTGGTTACAGTAGTAGGTGTAATGTTTAAGAATTCCTTCATCGACAGCTTCATGAGCGTTGCAGATAAGGAAGTATCAATGGAGAAGATTGGTGAGGCTCTTGTAGGCTCTGAGAAGTTCCAGTATGTGCTCCCATTCGAGTTTATCTCACTCTTCTTGCTTGCATGTATAATCGGTGGACTCGTTGTTTCACGTAATCAAAGGGAGGATAAGTAAATTATGGTACCAGTACAATGTTTCTTCGTACTTAGTGCGATATTGTTTTTCATCGGTGTATTCGGTTTCGTAACACGCCGTAATCTTATTGCAATGCTTATCTCCGTTGAGTTGATTCTCAATGCTGTTGATATCAATTTCGCTGCATTCAACCGCCTTTTGTTCCCAGGTGAGATGGAAGGTTTCTTCTTCACACTCTTCTCTATCGGTGTAAGTGCGGCTGAGAGTGCAGTAGCTATTGCTATTATCCTCAATGTCTATCGTCTGTTCAAGTCTGACAGTGTGGATAGCATTGAAAACCTTAAAATGTAAGTCAAACCTGTATAAAATCAAAGAAAACAAATGAATTACAGTTTATCAATCCTGATACTTCTATTACCTTTGGCTTCTTTCCTTATTATAGGTTTGCCAGAGTTTCTCAATAAGAAGTATGCTTGGGCACCAAAGATTGCTGGTGGTATTGGTACTTGCTCGCTTGCTCTCGTGACATTGCTGAGCTATTGGACCGCTATCAGTTATTTTGGAGGTAATCGTCTCGCTGACGGTACATTCGCCACATTGGTGCCTTATAACTACACATGGTTGCCACTTGGTAATCTTCATTTTGACCTTGGTGTGCTCCTTGATCCGATTTCTGTGATGATGCTTGTAGTCATCTCTACAGTTTCATTGATGGTGCATATCTATTCCTTCGGCTATATGCATGGAGAAAAGGGATTCCAGCGTTATTATGCTTTCCTTTCTCTCTTCACCATGTCAATGCTTGGTCTCGTTCTCGCTACCAATATTTTCCAGATGTATATGTTCTGGGAGCTTGTAGGTGTAAGTTCTTACCTTCTCATTGGTTTCTACTATCCACTTCATGCTGCAGTACATGCTTCTAAGAAAGCGTTTATTGTAACTCGTTTCGCTGATATGTTCTTCCTCATCGGAATACTTATCTTCGGTTACTATACTGGTAGCTTCAATTTCTCTTTCACAGGAACAGAGATCGTACTTGGCGAAGGAATGCAGGCCCTCACCACTTGTGAGGTAGGTCGTGCAGCTGCAATGGGCGGAATGATTCTTCCTACTGCTCTTGTTCTTATGTTCATCGGTGGTGCTGGTAAGTCTGCTATGTTCCCACTTCACATTTGGTTGCCAGATGCGATGGAAGGCCCAACGCCAGTATCTGCGCTTATCCACGCTGCTACCATGGTTGTTGCAGGTGTATTCCAGATTGCACGTATGTTCCCTATTTGGATAGAATATGCTCCAAATGCGATGAGTATCGTCGTTGTGGTAGGTGCATTTACAGCATTCTATGCAGCAGCAGTAGCATGTGCTCAGAGTGATATCAAGCGTGGTCTTGCTTTCTCTACAATCTCTCAGATTGCTTTCATGATGGTGGCTCTTGGCGTTTGCCTTCCAAATCATCATGGCACAGAGGTGCTCGACAATCACGCACAGCTCGGCTACATGGCAGGTATGTTCCATTTGTTCACCCACGCTATGTTCAAGGCTTGTCTCTTCCTTTGTGCAGGTGTAATCATCCATGCTGTTCACACTAATGAGATGTCTGCAATGGGTGGTCTTCGCAAGTATATGCCAGTGACCAACTGGACATTCTTCATCTCTTGTCTTGCTATTTCCGGTATTCCATTCTTCTCAGGATTTAGTTCTAAGGATGAGATTATCACAGCATGTTTCCAGTATTCTCCAGTATGCGGATGGTGGATGACAGGCGTTGCAGCAATGACCGCTTTCTATATGTTCCGTCTTTACTACGGTATTTTCTGGGGCACAGAGAATGTAGAGCTTCACAAGGAGCACACTCCAGGTGAGCATTCTTGGGCAATGAAGTTCCCACTTATCTTCCTCACTGTCATCACAGTAGGAGTTGGTGTGATTACTACTCTCGGTGGTTTCCTTGACTGGGAATGGGCAAGCTTTGGCAGCCTTGTTTCTGCATCAGGAAAGTCTTACACCATACACTTTAATCTTCAGATTGCACTCACCTCTACCATCGTAGCTTGTGCATCCATTGGTCTCGCTACTTGGATTTTCAAGGGCGACAGCCAGCCTGTAGCAGATAGAATGTACGCTGCATTCCCACGTCTTCATAAGTGGGCTAAGCATCGTTTCTATATGGATGAGGTTTATCAGTTTGTTACACACAAGATTATCTTCCGTTGGATTTCACGTCCAGTACAGTGGATTGACGAGACCATCATCAATGGTCTTATCGACTTCACCGCATGGGGTGCAAATGAAGGTGGAGAGAGTATCAGATCATGGCAGTCTGGCGATGTACGTCACTATGCTGCATGGTTCATCTCTGGTGCTGTGGCTATTACTTTAATACTTCTCGCAATCTAAGTCTGGAATGATTGAGAGTACAGGTAAAACAATCTTTTATTTGTATGATCAATAAAATTCTGGAAAACCTAGAATAACAAGAAATAAAAGACAACAAAAATGGATATATTTTCTAATTTTGGATTAACATTATTTGTTATCGTACCAGCGCTTATGCTCTTGGGTCTCTGGGCTGCTAAGAGCGTTAATCAGGTACGTGGCGTGATGGTTGCGGGTTCGTCTGTTCTTCTCGTTTTGTCAGTATGGCTTACATTATTGTTTATCAATATGCGTGCTGCTGGCAATACGGATGAAATGCTCTTCGTGTCAAGCATGCCTTGGTTCAAGTCATTGAACATTTCTTATGCCATCGGTGTTGACGGCATCTCCGTAGTGATGCTCCTTCTTTCCAGCATCATCGTCTTTACAGGTACTTTCGCTTCATGGAAGCTCCAGCCACTTACTAAGGAGTTCTTCATGTGGTTTGTGCTCCTTTCTACAGGTGTATATGGTTTCTTCATCAGCATCGACCTCTTTACCATGTTCATGTTCTATGAGGTAGCATTGATTCCTATGTATCTTCTCATTGGTTTCTGGGGATCTGGCAATAAGGAGTATGCTGCGATGAAGCTCACCTTGATGCTTATGGGAGGTTCTGCCCTTATCATTCTCGGTCTTGTAGGTATTTATTTCTTCAATGGTGCTTCTACAATGAACATCCTTGAGATTGCCCACAACAATATGATACCGGCA
This sequence comes from uncultured Prevotella sp., assembly GCA_900548195.1. Classification (GTDB taxonomy): domain Bacteria; phylum Bacteroidota; class Bacteroidia; order Bacteroidales; family Bacteroidaceae; genus Prevotella. Next base: position 17,767 of record URJQ01000025.1, on the reverse strand, counting down.
GATGTTCAGAACATCCTCTTCCCATTCGTATTTATTGGCTTCGGTGTACTTGGTGCATTGTTCCCATTCCATACATGGTCTCCTATCGGTCACGGTTGTGCGCCTACATCAGTGTCAATGCTTCACGCAGGTGTATTGATGAAGCTTGGTGGCTATGGCTGTTTCCGTATCGCTATGTTCCTTCTTCCTGGAGCACAGGATACATGGGTGCCAGTATTCCTTATCCTTACTACTATCTCTGTAGTATATGGTGCATTCTCAGCATGTGTGCAGACTGACCTTAAGTTTATCAATGCTTATTCATCAGTTTCCCACTGTGGTCTCGTGCTCTTTGCTCTTCTCATGATGACAAAGACATCTTGCACAGGTGCTATCCTTCAGATGCTTTCTCACGGTCTCATGACTGCATTGTTCTTCGCACTCATCGGTATGATTTATGGTCGTACACACACACGTGACATCCGTCGTCTCGGTGGCTTGATGAAGATTATGCCATTCCTCTCAGTAGGATATGTGATTGCTGGTCTTGCTAACCTTGGTCTCCCTGGTTTCTCAGGCTTCATTGCTGAGATGACTATCTTCGTAGGTTCCTTTGAGAATGCAGATATGTTCCATCGTTGCTGCACCATTATTGCTTGTACTTCTATCGTAGTTACTGCTGTGTATATTCTCCGTACCGTAGGCTTCATCCTCTTCGAGAAGGTGGCAGACCCACACTATGAGGAACTCACAGATGCTACATGGGATGAGAAGGTGGCAGTGGTATGCCTTATCTTCTGCGTTGCAGGTCTCGGTTCTTTCCCTATCTGGGCAAGCGACGTGATCAATGGCGCTGTCGGTAATATTCTCGGAGTAATAAATATGTATTAAAGGAGGTAATAGATATGAATATTAACTATTTTCAATTTCTGAACATGGCACCTGAGGCAATGCTCGTAGGTGCATTGATAATCACATTTATTGCCGACTTTATCGCTCATGGCAAGAAGGAAAAGGACTGGATGCATCCACTCGTATGCGTGTTGCTTCTCCTCTGCTCTGTGGCTACGCTCTTTGTCGGTGATAACTCACAGAGTCTCTTTGGCGGTGCTTATGTTGCCACTCCAGCCAATACCATGATGAAGGCAATCCTTTGCGCTGGCACATTCATTGTAGTGCTCCAGTCAAAGAAATGGCTCTCTGGCGAAGATGCAAGAAAGGTAGAGGGTGAGTTTTATATGCTTACCATCTCCACTCTTCTCGGTATGTATGTCATGATGTCTGCAGGCAATTTCCTCATGTTCTTCCTCGGACTCGAGACAGCCTCTGTGCCATTGGCTTGTATGGTAGCTCTCGACAAATACAAGAAGGACTCTGCAGAAGCAGCTGCTAAGTTTATCCTTACAGCTACATTCTCTTCAGGCGTAATGCTCTATGGTCTCTCTTTCCTTTATGGTGCAACGGGTTCTCTTTATTTTGTAGATTTCACTTCTGCTCTCCAAGTCAATGCAATGACCATCTGCGGTCTTGTATTCTTCGTATCAGGATTGGGCTTCAAGATTTCACTTGTTCCATTCCATTTCTGGACTGCAGACACATACCAGGGCGCTCCTACTACCGTTACCGGTTACCTCAGTGTAATCTCTAAAGGTGCAGCAGCATTCACTTTGGCAATGCTTCTCCATAAGGTTTTCACACCAATGGTACAGGAGTGGTCATACCTGATGGATATTCTCATCGTGCTTTCTATCACCGTCGCAAACCTGATGGCTATCCGTCAGACAGAGTTGAAGCGCTTCATGGCATTCTCTTCCATCTCTCAGGCAGGTTACATCATGCTGGCTGTGATTGGAGCAAACTATGCCGCTACAATGTCTTCACTGATGTATTACGTCCTCGTATATATCGTGGCAAACATGAGCGTCTTCTCCATCATCTCTGTAGTGGAGCAGAACAACGGCGGCAGAACAGACATGAGAGCTTACGACGGTTTCTATGGCACCAATCCAAAGCTTGCGTTCCTCATGACTCTTGCATTGTTCTCACTTGGTGGTATTCCTCCATTTGCTGGTATGTTCTCTAAGTTCTTCGTCTTCCTTTCCTCCGTTGACGGTCAGAACGGCAACTGGCTCCCATACGTTATCATGTTCATTGCCTTGGTAAACACAGTAGTATCACTCTACTACTATCTCCTTATCGTTAAGGCTATGTTCATTAACAAGACAGAGAATCCGCTCCCTACCTTCAAGAGCGATTGCAACACACGCCTTGCTCTTGCTATTTGCACAGCAGGTATCCTCTTGTTTGGTGTTGCAAGTTGCATCTATGAAGCAATCCATAGCGCTTGTGTAGCTTCTTGCTAAAGAACAAGTAATCACTATATAAAAAAGGTGTATCAAAGGTCTCGTGCCTTCGATACACCTTTTTTATAATTCATAATCCATAATTTACTCAAATTTCTAGGGTGTCCAGTTCTATGTTCTCATTTTTGACAACGTTTTAATAACTTAAAACATTAAAAAACAGCTAATTAAGTATGATATATGTGACAAATTTAGCTATCAAAAGGTCTGATGTAAATTTGCACAAGATTATAGTTTACTTAGCAAATGATTATCAATGATTTAGATGATTATTACATTGTTTTTGATACTAAAAACAGGAACACAGAACTGGACACCCTATCAAATTTCACAAATATCCAATAGACTGCTAATCAGTGATAAAATATCAATAAAATAAAAATAAACAAATATATTTTTTCTTTATGAATTATTACATTGCTCCTTCGCCTTGCGGCTCAGTGCGCATGCGCTCAAAATGGCTCACAGATAACACCGATGCGACGGATTTTATCTTTTTCACGGATTTTCTAATTCTTAGATATACTTGGTCTTGTTTTTTTCCGGATTTTTTCTTGCGCCTGTACGGCGCTGGATATACCCCAGCAAGAGATAATCCGCAGATAGTCCATAGAGTAATGGAAATCCGTAAAAATCAAAGCGCCGTAAAGGCGCATATCAATCCACATAAAAACAAAAATCAGTGAAGAACAGATCCGTCGCATCGGCGTTATCCGTGATTGATTTTGAACGTGGCGAGCGAGCCAAAGGCGAGGGAGCAATATATAATTCATAATTTGGAGCATCCTACCAAACGTCAAGCCTATAAGATTTGCCTGGAAACATTATAAAAATAGATGTTTTTAACGCTTGTTAATACTTTTCCGCCCTTTTTTCAGAAAAATATTTTTTCTTGTTTGATATTCCACCCTTCCACCTTGAGACTGTTATTGCTTTGATTATCAGCGGTTTACATATGGTGGAATTATGGGTGGAATATAGGTGGAATTACGAGAAGTTCCGCCCATGTTCCACCCGTAATTCCACCTTATCTAACGTGCTGATTATTAACTGTATAACACCATTGAGGTGGAAGGGTGGAACTTCTTTCGCATAAATTTATTTTTTGAGAATTATAGCCGAAAAGTTGTGAAGAGATGTTAAATAGTGGTCATTTTCTGCTCCAATACACTTCTCTATGCAGTTCCTAACCATTATTCCTTCAGGGCAAATAAGAGATGGCTTCCATTCGGAGGGGGTGGGGTGGAGTGTTATAAAAGCTATGTTATTAGGATGTAAAAGCTATGTTATTAGGAGGTAAAAGCTATGCTATTGGGATGTAAAAGCTATGCTATTAGGATGTAAAAGCTATGTTATTAGGATTTACCACAATGCAGCAGCTGTAGAGGTAGGGGGGACATCCCCATAAGTAGGTATTTCATTGAAACCGTCATTTTTAGGTATTGCAGATTATGGGAAAAGAACTTACCTTTGCACCCAGAAATCACAACGTAACTTTTTTAAAAAAAACAAGAACAAATGAAATCAACAATCGTAATTTATGGCTCTTCCACTGGCACATGCCAGTCGATTGCCGAAACCATCGCTTCTAAGTTGGGCGTGAAAGCAGTAGATGTAACTAACATCGATGCCAATACTATCACAAGTCATGACAACCTCCTGCTCGGCACTTCCACATGGGGCGCTGGTGAGATACAGGATGATTGGTATGATGGCATGAAGACATTGAAGAGTGCCGGCTTGGCAGGCAAGACAGTAGCCCTCTTCGGTTGTGGTGATTGTGAGTCTTATCCTGATACATTCTGTGGTGGTATGAAGGAACTATATGATGCTGCTGTTGAGGCTGGTGCTACAGTATTGCCTGGCGTTTCAACAGAAGGATATACGTATGATGACAGCGAAGCCCTGGATGGAGACAAGTTCCTGGGGCTGGTACTCGATGAAGTGAACGAGGATGATAAGACGGAAGCACGCATCAATGCTTGGATTGCGGCTATCCAGCCATCGCTATAATGTTTATGGAATAAAGTAGGTAATCAAATTATCATTGATTACCTGCTTAACAAAAAAACTTGAAAAATCTGGATAGTATGCAGAAAACCGCAACACCAATAGATCTGAAGGTCCTGATGAATCATATATATGAATATAAGAAGGGCGTGCGCCGATTGGTGCTCTATACCTTTAATAAGAAGTATCAGTCTTTTGCCATAACGAGATTGGAGCATCAGAACATTGACTATATTATTCAACCTGTGGGCAACGAACGCTTGAATCTCTTCTTCGGAAAAAAGGAATGTCTGGATGCTATCCGTATGATTGTCACCAAACCATTATGCCAGCTTTCACCAGAAGAGGATTTTATACTTGGTGCTATGCTGGGGTATGATCTCTGTGCTCAATGTGAGCGCTACTGCGAGCGTAAGAAGAAGGTATGTTAAGATAATTTCTAACGTATGTAGGTAATCAATATTATTTTGTATTGCTGGTCGCTTATAATAAAAATATCAATAGATAAAAATAAAGAAAAAATATTTTTTTATCTATTGATATTTTTATTATAAGAAGCCAGCAAGATTTGTCTGGAAGACAATACCGAAGCGAAGCGAGAGTAACCCGGGACGAAGTCTCGGGATTTATAAAGATGAGGAGGACGGCTGTCTGGAAGACAGTACCTTGTCTATAGAATCATGAGCTCGAGTTTACATCTACTTCATTTTGGTACTGTCTTCCAGACAGCTGTTTTCTTTTCATTCTTAATCCCGAGACTTCGTCCCAGGTTACTCTCGCGTTGCTCGGTATTGTCTTCCAGACAAATCTTGTTGCTATTATTAGTGAATGTATAAACAAGACAAACAACCAAGCAACCAAACAACCAAACAACATTCCTATTAGAACGTCATTCGGAAGGTAAATCGAATGCCTTGCTTGTTGCTGGTAGGCAGTTCGAGATAGTTCATACGGCGTACATACTCCACGTGGAGAATCTTGAAGATATTATGTATGCCGGCAACGAGCTCGATGTAAGGCTTGTTTTTATCCATGAGGTAACAGCCTTCCGGGAATACCATGAGCATATCGCTTCCTGCATTCTCTTTGAGGTATGGATTATTCTTGTCGGTCAGGGTGCCCCAAAGCGCCTTTATGCCGATATACTCACGCCACTTTAGTTTTTTGAGCAGAGGAATTCTATTGAATATCTTGCCGTTAAGGTCCCAACTCAGGTCGAGCGAAACGAAGCGGTCGTTGAGGAATTCCATATTATTGATGAGGTTGAAAGTCTCGTCCTCGATGATATATGAGAGGTTTGCCGCTGGCATTATGAGCAGAGGATAAGGCACCTGATTCCATTGTATTCCGCTCTTGATGTAGCAGTCTATCTTTCCCCAGCTCTTCATCCAGAAGCGTTTGTAGATGTCGAGCGTGGTGTAATTGAAGCGATAGTCGCCTCCGAGGACGTCTTTCAGTCCGAAGACATGATTGATACTGAAGACTGGAGCGTCGAGATTGATGGTAAGGCGGCGTTGCTTGGTATTGATGAATGTCTCACCTGGAGCGATGCGCACACCGAGACTAAGCTCCGTGGTGCGGTATTTGCCACGTCCATCCCATATGTGAGGATAGTCATGAGGGTTATAAGGGTTGACAGCCTGCTGGGCGAGGGTGGTGTAGTGCATGGCTCCGCAAGCCTCATTCTCCTCTGTCTTGAAGCTGATAGTGGTCTTGAAGCCCCATTCTTCCTCGCGTTCAAACTTCAGTTCCTGTCGGTTTTGGAACATCATCTTATCTACGGTAGCCCATTTCCAGGCAGTGAAAACATTGTCCTTATCCGTATGAATGAACTTATCGCTTGGCGAAGTGACGTCGTATGAGGACGTGAAAGCGATGGTGCGGCGTGGGAACTCTCGTGGCAGGTATTCCTTCTTGTTGAAAGAATAGATGATTGAACCGCTGTAATAATTCTTCTCACTGCCCCAAGCGCGTGCTGCATATCCGGAGAAGAACCAGTGCTTGTTGAGGTTTGCTGTGGACTGTGCAGAGATACGTGTGCGGAAACCGTCGATAAAGTTGGATGTCAGCATCGTGTTGATAGGGCCAATATCCACCTTTGAGTCTTTCGCGCTTGTCTCTACGAAGTTCTCGATGAAAGCTTTCGCACCGAATATGATGTATTTGAATCCTTTGAGGTTCTCGATATGAGAGAGGAAAGTGCCCATTCCTTTCTCGCCTTTGGTCAGTTCCACCTGGCGATATTTATTCCAGAAGTCATCGCCACGCATCTGTGCGTCAGCCTCTTTCACCTCTTTTGCCTTGCCTTTGAAGAGTTGTTTCGGCAGGTCGTCGAAGGCATAGTCGGTCAATCGCGTGGTTCTTATCACGGCGGCACGCGAGAGCCATTTGTTGAATCTGAGTTCGGCAACCATATCATCTACGCTGAGAGACCATGAAGAGTCAGGCAACTGCGTAAATTCCTGCAGCACCTTGAGGTTCTCCACGAAGTTGACGTCGCTCTTCTTAGGAATAGTCAGTTCGCAACGCTTCACCTGATAGCTGGAGTCAGCCATGATATAGATGTCGCCACGGAAGCCAAAGTCTTGCTGATTGTTAGGCAAGAAATTGAGGTGTATGCACTTGTCCTTATCCACATAGGTGGTATCTTCGATATAAAATCTATAGAAAGCGATGGCATCCTTACCTATTGGCGAAGTGAAAGGATACTGTAGCATTCTGATTTGGTCGTCATAGATATTCACATCGGTGAAGACGTCCTTCAGCACGGTCGTCATGATGTCGCCAGTCTGGAAGAGATCATTGATACCGGTGGAGTTTTGACCCTTGATAATGGTCTTTTCAGAGTGCGGATGCTTACGATAAATTTTCTGTGAGACGGTCTCATCGACGGAGATAGGGAGGATTATCTTGCCTGTATAATCACATCTCTCCAGCTGGTCCTTGAGCCAAGGATGCTTCTGGAAGCGCTTTGAGCGCAGGGTGTCGGTGTTGACGTCATTGAGTGCCAGCATTATCTTCTGGTACTTGTTGTATTGATAGAAGTCGCGGTTGCTGAGGTCGGTCTGCTTTTTATGCTCTATCACCTTTTTCATCAGTTCCACGGCAGGATTGTTCTTACGGCTGTATTTATGCTTTTTGGTCTTGATGACCACCTCGTCGAGCCTTTTATTGTCAGGCTTGAGGCGGATATTGACATGGTCGGATGTGCTTTCAGTGATCTTCACAGACTGTGACACGTAGCCTACGGCACTGAAAGTGAGTACCCAACCGTTGCGTCGGGCAATCTTATAGTGGCCGTTGATGTCGGAGATAGCAGAGATGCCATGTCCTTTATAGATTACGGAGACGAGCGGAATGCTATCCTTTGTCTCAGCATCAAGGATATGACCTCTTATCTGTGCGTTTGCAGGAAGCACCAGGAAGAGTAATGTTATCAGTATGAAATACAATTTCTTTACCATAATAATTTAATATGGAAAGCCCCCCTCACTCCCCATTGGGGGAGCTTTTGCTTGGGTTACACATTATGTAAGTGAAACATTAGGTCATTAGTTTGTGTAACTTGTAAAAGCTTCCTCAATGGGAATTTGAGGGGGGCTTGGCTTGTTTGAAATATTATTTTAAGGTGGTTGTAGTCTAATCCCACCGTTTATCTGTAGATGATACAAGGTATATCATTTTGCCCACCTACTTAAAAGTCGATTTTTAATCGATTTCCTCGTCAGCCTCGTAGCCACCCATCTCGCGGATAGCATTCTTGAGCATGGTGTACTGCTGGTAGAGGTTGTTGACAGCCTCTTCACCCTTGGTGTAGTCGTGCATAGGAGACTTGAGGAAGAAGCTGAGGAAGCGCTGGATACCGTGGCGTCCTGCGCGAGCAGCGAGGTCAGAGAGGAGACAGAGGTCGAGACAGAGAGGAGCAGCGAGGATAGAGTCGCGGCAGAGGAAGTTGATCTTGATCTGCATAGGATAGCCCATCCATCCGAAGATATCGATGTTGTCCCATCCCTCCTTGTTGTCGTTGCGAGGAGGATAATAGTTGATACGTACCTTGTGGTAGTAGTCTGTATAGAGGTCAGGCTGATTTTCTGGCTTGAGGATGGTCTCAAGAGTAGAGAGCTTGGAAACCTCCTTGGTGCGGAAGTTAGCTGGCTCGTCGAGCACGAGTCCGTCGCGATTGCCGAGGATGTTTGTAGAGAACCATCCGCTGAGACCGAGGCAGCGAGTGCCGATGATAGGAGCGAAACCAGACTTGACGAGAGTCTGACCAGTCTTGAAGTCCTTACCGCAGATAGGCATGCCAGTCTTCTCAGAGAGCTCCCACATAGCAGGGATGTCAACAGTGGTATTAGGAGCACCCATGATGAAAGGAGCACCTTCAGAGAGCGCTGCATAAGCATAGCACATAGATGGAGCGATGTGCTCGCGGTCGTCTTCCTTCATTGCCTTTTCGAGTGCAGCGAGGGTGCCATGTATCTGCTCATCTACAGGAACATAAATCTCAGTAGAAGCAGCCCAGAGAACTACGATACGTGCGCAGTCGTTCTTAGCCTTGAAGTCGCGGATATCCTGACGGAGAGCCTCCATCATTTCCCAACGGTTCTTGCAGTCCTTTACGTTGTCACCATCGAGGCGCTTAGCGTAGTTCTTATCGAAAGCAGCCTTCATAGGCACGATCTTTTCGAGTTCGTCCTTTACTGGAAGGATGTCCTTTTCCTTGAGAACTTCAGCGTACATAGCGCTCTGGAAGGAGTTCTGTGGATATACATCCCAGCATCCGAATACGATATCGTTAAGGTCAGCGATTGGCACAATCTCTTTGTAGTGGAGATACTTGGCGTTTTCGCCTTTGCCTACGCGAATCTTGTCATACTGAGTCATGCTGCCTACAGGCTTTGCGAGACCTTTGCGTGCCATGAGCACACCAGTCATGAATGTAGTAGCAACGGCACCGTTACCTACTACCATAATGCCGAGCTTACCTTCTGCTGGCTTTACATTAGTTTTGTTCATTAGATGAGTTTTTTATTAAGATGTAGTATTCTCTTATTGTTGTCTTCTAATTGTTATTTTATGTCCATGTATAAGGGGGGCATATTCATAGTACCCTTTAGGATAGGGGAAATATAACGCATTATTTCTGCAAAGTTAACATTTATTTCTTTAAATAAAGAAACTTTTTTGCTATTATTAAGTTTTCTAACAAAAATAAACGGAAAAGGTAGTCAAAAGAGAAGAAAAAGTGTTCAAAAAAACGTCCATGTTTCCTTATGTATGGAGGAACATGGACGTTTTCATATTACATTGGAAATCATCAGACTTCCATGATGTCACCTTATTTCACGATTCTCTTGCCGTTCTTGCTGATCTGGAGTCCCTTAGTGTTGGCATTGATGCGCTGTCCGAGGGCATTGTAGAGAGGAGAAACGCTGTCGTCAGCCTTTTCCACTTCATGGATTCCAGTAGGGATTACAGCCTTTGTAGCCTCACTGAGACCGCCCATCTCATTAGCAGCGCGTACTGTCCATGTGGCGTTAGCGTCGTTGATGGAGAAGGTTGGCTCGGTGGTGTTGCCGGCATATTCGCCATTCTTGAAGACAACCCAGCAGAATACGTAGTCGCTGTTGTCCCAAGAGATGGTAGAACCCTCGATGATAACATGGGTAGGAGCAGAAGCTTGCTCAGTGAGAGCTGTAGGATCCCAGTCGTCATCCTGTCCCATCACGTTGGCGAGGCTCATGCTCTGCACGTCATCGAGAGTGAGGATAGGGTCGTTGCTGTGCTTCTCGTTGTTGTTGTCGGTCCATTCTGTGCGACGTCCTGAGAGGTCGATGCTTGTTCCGCTGCTGAGGTAAGAGTTGTATTCAGCGAATCGCTTAGGCCAACCGCCACTCATATCTGCCCAACCATTGCCGAGAGGAGCGACGTCCATCTTGGTATTGATGAAGCACGCGATAGGAGTACCAGAGCCCCATGGGCGACCGAGATAGTAGGACACGTCCTTTGACTCCTTCTTGATGTGGCAGTTATAGAATACATATCCGTATTTCTTAGCCTGTGAAGGAACGGCGAGATAGCCGCCTGTGCCACACTGCTGGAGAGTTACACCATTATAATATACGTCACCCTTTCCGCAGAGATAGTCGGTGCGACCACGGATTACGCCACCTTCAAAGTAGAACTTACCCTTCTGATTGTTAGAAGTATAAGTGTCCTGATAGCCCCAGAGGCAAGCATCCTTGAAGATAGTCTTGTTACCCTTGTCCTGATAAGCGATGTCACGACCGCGAGCATCGCCCATAGAAGTCTTGATGGTCACGCCCTGGAAATAGTTGAGAGTACCACTGTTCTGGAGTACATCACCTTTTCCGATACCTTCAGCGACGCAAGCAGTACCGTATTTTCCTTCGTAAGTCTCGAGGTCGCCAGCCTTATTTGTAATGATTACCTTGCTGTAGTCCTCGCCGATGAATGACACATTGCTGCTCTTGAAGTAAGTTATTGGGTTTTTGTATGTCTTGGTTGCGTTGGTGCCATCAGCAAGTTGGATAGTGGTAGTCTTTTCCTCACCTGAACCAGCGAGCACGTATTTACCATTTTTGATGAAGATACGATAGCGAGAGTTCTGGTCAGCACGCTTGGAAGCAGCCACGATAGCGGCGTCAAGTTCCTCGGATGTGGAGACGATAGCATCGTAAGTGCCCTTTGTTACGGCAGGTTTCACCTTGGTCTCGAATGCTATTGTGATGTCTTCCTTGATGACGTTGTTGCCTGTGAGGTCAGCCACAGAACCGGCTGCAAGTGTGAATGTGTAGTTGGTAGAGTAGGTGAGACCCTTGTATTCGCAGGTTACGGTCTTGCCGTTTGCCACAGGAGTGAGGTCAGTAGTGCCGATATGAGCCTTTGCTGCCGAGGTGAGCATCACCTTCTTGTCGAATGTAAGCACTACCTTGCCGTTGGCAGAAACGCTGGAACCATTGTTTTCCGGAACGGAATTGACAAGCACAGGAGCCTTGCCATCGTCGATAATTTTGGTCTTGCCCACGATGAATGTAGCGCCAAGAGCGATACCGTCATTGGCAGAAGAAGTGCCATCAATGCTTGAAGTCTTGTCGCTTATCCAGCGGATATAGACTTTTTCCTTGTTGTTGACCTCAGCAGGGAGGGTGATAGTGGCGTCTTTCCATTGCTTGGCGCCTTCCAAAGTCATATAGCCAGCAGTGTTCCAGTTCTTGCCATCGAGAGAATACTCTATCAGTTGCTTGGTGTAAGCATTGTAATTATACACCATAGAGGTGATAATCTTCAAGTCAGTGAAAGCGGCAGCATTGATGGAAGTCTGCCAATAGTAGATACCTACATCGCCATTCTTGCTACCAGCATGCCAGCATACGGCAGCAGGACGACCCTCATAGCCGCCAGAGCCTTCCATGCTCTTGTCGAGCCAGCCCTTCTCATTGCCTTCTGCATCGCGCATGATGAGGCTTGCAGCGTCATTGTCAGCGGCGGCAAAGTCGGCTGTTCTGCCAGCGTTGCCCGGCTTGACGAAGTCCCAGCCTACGATGAAGTCAACGGCAGAATAGGATGCAGTGAAGCTTTTGTCCTCATTCATTACTATAGGCATCTCCGAAGCAGTCTCGCCATTGCTCCAGTTAGTGAATTTCAGCACTGCATTGGAAGAAGCAGACAGAGTCACCTTAGTGCCTTTCTCATACATGAATTTACCGTCGATGACAGTAGGAGCAGGATTGAGCGAAACCATATAGTCATTGGCACCGCCTTCCACCTTGATGTCGAGAGCATAGGTGCTGACCTTCTTGAAGTTGGCAGTCAGAGTGTTATTGCCGATGACGGTGTATTTGATTTTGTTTTCCTTAGAAATCTCATTGCCGTCTTTATCAGTCCAATTTTTGAAATTATAACCGAATTTTGCTTCAGCATTGAGGGTTACTTCATCATTTTCCACATACTCATCAGACTTAGGATAGATAGATGCCTCACCGCCTTTGGCAGGAGAAGCGACAACATTGAGAGTGTATTTGTTTACGTTTGCGATAGTTCCGCTTACAGTACCGTCGATAGCCACCTCGCCGAAGAGACCCTCCTTGGCGCTTCCCACACCGATGGCAGCAGTAAGATAGAAACCATCTGCTCCGGCAAGTGCAGTCTGCTGGTCAGCAGTAAGGGTGATTTCATACTTATATACCGCTGTCTTGTCGTAATCCTTGCCGGAAGATGACTTGCCCTGGCGCCATGCTGTGAATGTGCCGAGAGTGATATCTTTGCCGTTGGTCTTCTTTGCTGTTACCACAACGCCTTTCTCTGCGTCGGTTCCGCAACGGTTGATGTAACCTGACACCTTAACAGGGGTGAGGGTAAGACCAGGTGCTGGCTTTACAAACCATGTGAGAGACTTGGTAGAACCGGCTGGCTTAAACTTGATACCTGTCTTTCCTGTATCAGTGCCATCTGTCATAGTGACGTTTGCAACGCCTGTTATTGTGGCGTCGCCATAGTCGAATGCCACTGTGCTGAAAGCGTCAGCAGGTGCTGAGGTGTAAGTTCCAGGCTTGTTTTTGTCGTTCATTGCGTAAACGACAGAGATTGGTTCGTTAGTATAGGTCTTTCCTGCATCTTCTTGAATTACAGGGAGTACTGTCTGGATATAGCGATAATAGCTTCCATCTCCGATAACGATGTCTATGGTCTCGCTCTTGCTTCCTATCTCCATTGAGATGGTGTTGCCGGCTGCGGTGTAGTCGGTCAGTCCGTCGATAGTAGTAGTGGTAGGTGCTGAGTAAGCCTCAATGCTTACCACTGCGCCTTTGCATGAAGGGATAGTAAACTTTGTTCCATTATTCATCTGTGCCCAATCGGTCCAGTTGCCATTGGCAATCTTGCCGTTTGTAGCATCATAATCCATCTTTACATCGATGCTTTTACCATCAATGATAGCCTGTGTGACGTAAGGACCAGTCTTGCCAGCGCCCTGCTCTGAAAGCAATGGAGCGCCGTTCTTACGCTGGAAATCCCAAAGGAGGGTGACTGGTTCGGTGCGATCTGCCAGTGTCTTCTCGTTCTTCTCAAAGCAAGGTGTGAGAGTGACGTCAGCCGTAGGGGTGAAACCAGTGCCAGGAGCATACTTGCTTGCGCCGTCAGTCCATGCAGTAAGGGTAAATCCTTCCTTGTAGAGAGTCTTGTTAGCTGGGATTGTAATAGGCGCATCGCCTTCGGTAAATACCACTGCTTCAGGCGCTTTACCCACTGCTTCGCTGTTATTGTTGGCGAAAGTGACATTGAATTTCTGGATTACTGCAGTGCTTTTCTCCACTGCGACATAAGGACAATAGCCCATACCAGAGATAGTAAGAGTCGTTGCACCGCCGGTGTAGTAGAGCTCTGTGACGTTGTCGTGGGAGTTTTTCCAGCAGTTTTTGCCAGGAGTCTTGCTTGCCACTACCTGTCCGCTGGCGTCAGTTACCTTGATGTCGCTGCCGCTGAAAGTGCATTGACCGATAGTAATCTTTACGTTTCCATCTACAGGCACCACTACAGAAAGCCCTGTAGCGCCATGATCACTGTGGAATTTTCCACTTACTGTTGCCACGCTCGACGCATCTGTGGTTTCCACACGGCTTACTGTGCCGTCGGCAGCCACTGCCACGCCAAATGAGAACTGCGTGCCTTGTGTCTGTTCTGCAGCAGTAAGCAGTGTGCCGGTCTGGTTATTGACCTGCACCGAGAAATTCTTGAAATCAGCCCAAGACGTTTGTGAGCACAATATCATCAGGCATGTGACAAGAAATAACCGAGTAAATCTTCTCATTTTGTAATGCTAAGTTAGTTAGTGTATTATAAAATTAAATAGAATAATATAGTGGTAGTTTTTGAAAAATGCGTTGCAAAGATAATAAAAAAAAATAAATAAAAGAAAAAATAGTAGATTTTTTTATATTTTCACCTTATTATATTATAAAGAGGTTTGCATTATGTCATAAAGAGGGCTATGTAATGACAATTTGAAAAGAAAAATTTGCCCATGTCATGAAAATGTGATAATTTTGCCGTCGCAATGAGTAAAAAGGCACAAAACATATTCCTTATATTCGGACTCACAGTCCTTGCCATCATGGTGGCACAACTTGATTTCGCCGAAGTGTGGCAGGGCATTCGTAACGCAGGTTACTGGTTTATAGCAGTGATTGCGCTGTGGGCTTTCCTCTATATTTTCAATGCTGCGGCATGGTACATCATCATCAATTCCGACGGTAAGAAAGGCATCTCCTTTGCCCATATCTACAAGCTTACCGTTTCGGGTTTTGCGCTCAATTACGCCACTCCTGGCGGAATGATGGGCGGAGAGCCTTATCGCATCATGTCCATTTCGCCCTATGTAGGTGCTGAGAAAGCATCATCATCGGTCATCCTTTACGCCATGACCCACATGTTTTCGCATTTCTGGTTTTGGACTCTCAGCATCGTCCTCTTTCTTATTACCCAAACGGTAACTACGGAATTGGGCATCTTGCTCTTTGCCAGTGGCGTGTTTTGTGTGCTCGGACTGTGGTTTTTCATGACGGGGTATCGTAAGGGACTCGCCAATCGCATCCTCGGACTTGCACGCCATATCCCCGTGCTGAAGCGCTGGGCGAAGCCTTTTGTCGATTCGCATAAGGAGCAACTCGACACTGTCGATAAGCAGATTTCTGCTCTCCACAGTCAGAATCCGAAGATTTTCGTGTCGGCAGTGCTTCTCGAACTCGTCTGCCGAGTGACCTCTTCATTGGAGGTCTATTTTATTCTCCTTGTGCTGATGCCAGATGTTAGTTTTGTGCAATGCGTCCTCGTGCTTGCCTTTACCAGTCTTTTCGCTAACCTCTTGTTCTTCATACCATTGCAGTTGGGCGGCAGAGAGGGCGGCTTCCTCATGTCCATCACAGCTTTTGGCATTAGTTCCAGCGCAGCCATCTTTGTGGCGTTGCTCGTTCGTCTGCGCGAATTGATATGGACTGCCGTCGGACTTCTGCTCATCAAAGTGAGCGTAGGGCGCGAGCCTTCCTGTAAGAAATAGAAACAAAATCACAATAATATGTCAATCAAAGAATTCATATCACTGACTAAAAGCACCTTTAAGTCAATGGATACTGAGGAGCATATCGACATGTATTTCACGCGTCCGATAGGTCTCTTCTTTACATTGATTTGCAAGCGCTTAGGCATTCATCCTAATGCCGTCACCATCTTCTCGTTCTTTCTCGGCGCTGCAGCCGGCTGGATGTTTCTCCATACCGACCTGGAGCATAATATCTACGGCGTGATATTCCTGCTCTTCGCCAATTTCTGCGACTCTATCGACGGACAGTTGGCACGCATGACGGGCAAGACATCCCTCGTGGGACGTATGCTCGACGGCTTTGCATCCGACGTATGGTTCTTCTGTGTCTATGTGGCTATCTGCATCCGACTCTTCAATGAGTATATCCCAGGCACGGAAATACATTGGGGTGGCTTCATCTGGGCGCTCTGTATAGCTGCCGGAATCATGGCTCACGCACGCCAATGCCGCCTTTCCGACTATTATCGCAATATCCATCTCTTCTTCCTTCTCGGCAAGAAAGGGTCAGAGCTCGATTCCTATGAGTCGCAGAAAGCTGTGGCTGACAAATATCGTGCGGAAAAGAATTGGGTGGGAGTGCTCTTCTTCTCCAACTATGCTAAATACTGCGGAGCACAGGAACGCATGACTCCTGCTTTCCAAGCACTCAAGAGAGACCTCATCGACCGTTACGGAAGTCTCGACAATGTGCCACAGGAATTTCGTGATGACTTCCGCAAAGGCAGTCTGCCGCTGATGAAATACACCAATTTCCTCACGCACAACTGGCGCGCTATAGTTCTTTTCACTGGTTGTCTCATCAATCTCCCTTGGATTTATCCAGTCTTTGAGCTTACAGTAATGATGGTTGTATTCTATTATATGCACTATAAACATGAAAAACTCTGCAATAATCTTCGACTACGGTGGCACGCTTGATACCAAGGGTGACCACTGGGGCAAAGTAATCTGGCATGCTTACGAGCGTAATGGTATTCCTGTCGGTGAACCGGATTTTCGTGATGCCTACGTTTTCGCTGAGCGAACTCTCGGCAAGGAGAATATCATCAAGCCCACAGATACATTCTTTCATACGCTGGACGTGAAACTCAATCTCCAGTTCTCTTACCTTCGTGACCATAATATCTGGCAATGCACAGAGGAAGAGCGTCGTCAGAAGCATGACATAGTGCTCAAAGACCTGTATGATAACCTGCAATCCACGGTGAAGCATTCGCGTGAAGTGCTCCTCGCACTGCGTGAGAGAGGTTGCCGTATGGTCCTTGTGAGCAATTTCTACGGTAATGTGGAGACAGTGCTTCGCGAGATGCAGCTCGATGATCTCTTTGTTCGCGTCATAGAGTCAGCCGCTGTTGGCATCCGAAAGCCAGACCCACGTATCTTCATTCTTGGCGTAGAAGCCCTTGGAGTGCCTGCTGGTGAGGTCACTATAGTAGGCGACAACTATGAGAAGGACATCCTTCCGGGGCATGAAGCCGGTTGCCATACGGTCTGGCTGCGTGGTGAAAGTTGGAAGGATGAAGATGTTGACGGTAAGGCGGCAGATGTCCAGATACTCGACATCGAGGAGATTCTCTCGCCGTCCTTCCCTTTCTAAGGAAGTAACGCATAGACATTCCGCAGTCATTCCCAAGCAGCAACTTAGAATTAGAACTCAATAAATAGAAATATTTCAGTCGTTTGGCTGTTTAGACGTATGTCCTATAGATACATTCGCCTAAACAGCCAAACTGCATTCTCTCCCCATCGTCCCAAGATTCCGTCCCCATCCTCCCGAGATTCCGCCCCTGTCTCCTCAAGCATCCGCCCCTGTGCCAACGGCTTTTACCGTTGGTTCCCTCAGCAATCCCACCTCCTCGTCTCAAGCGTCCGCCACTGTGCCAACGGCTTTTACCGTTGGTTCCCCAAAAGCCCCCCAACGCCCTTATTTTAATAATCCCCAGTTTATCAGCAAAAAAATGCCCTTTTAAGGCGAAAAAGTATGCTTTTAAGAGTTTTTTTAATCTGACAAAAAGCTATCATAAACACCCTTTTTCTTTGCAAAATGTGACCAATAAAAATCCGACTTCATAGCTCTTTTCTGGAGATAATAGCACAAAGAGAAACCAAAAAAATATGAAGAAAAAGGCAATCACTTACAGAAAATAGCATAAAAACATAGTTTTTACAATGAAAAAAAGGATTTTAGGCAACTAAACCCCAGCACTTTCTCATCCTAATAACTAGGGTGTCCAGTTCGTTGTACCAATTTCAGCTCACATTCTTGAGCGTTTTGGTCCGTTCCGTAACCCAGTTC
>URJQ01000024.1 GCA_900548195.1 uncultured Prevotella sp. | reverse complement strand
GATATTGGGTGGTGAAAGCATAGATATTGCGTTGCAAAAGCATAGATATTACATCGTGAAAACTATGCTTTTGCAACGCTTTTATTATCAATGAGTTACGAGAGGGCTTCCGGCTCTCGTCCCACATACGGAAAAATAGAACAATTCCCCGACTATTAAGTAGGTAATCGAAATCATTTTTATAATAATGAAAAACAATTATTATTATCTATTCATTATCAAAATAATTTTGATCACCTACTTACCATACTCTGACTTTCATTCCGCCAAAGAGATAGAGACCCGGCTGGAAACCGCTATAGGAGGCTGTGCCAGGGCGGATGTCGAGCAGACGATAGAGTTGTCCGGCAGGAGTGAAGACGCGGAGAGTGGCAGTGCGAGTGCTCTCTATGCGGACACGCTGCTTGCCTATGGCTGTCACGGTGATGTAACTGCCGTCAGGTTGGCTTTCAGTCTGCTGCTCGCTTACCTCTGGAGTGATAGCCTCGATGCTGCGTGTCTGCGCTATATGAATGACAGAAGGCGCTGGTGCAGCCTCTTTGGCTCCCGCTGCAGCTCTCTGCATATACGTGCGGAACGGCATGATCTTAGCCTCGGCATCCTTAAATGATGTGCCCTCATGATCGATGGCATAGACGCTCCCCTGAGATGTTGCCTTGGAGAGGAATGTGCCGATATGATTATAGCCTCCGGCATTGGACTTCATATCGCCCGTCACAGGGATCCTGACAGGCGAACTGGCACTGGCATAGGCATTGAATGTGACGGTCTGGGCAGGCTCCTTGCTGTTGGTGCGGGCATTATAGAATTTGCTCGACAGATCAAACTCATAGTATCTCTCGCCCGGCAGACTGATGATGTAAGGCACACCGGCTGTAAGAGGAAGATAATCGTCCCAGTGATGCTCCTGAGAATAATAAGAGTTATCGGAATAGTTGTAACTCTTGTTGCCGTAAGTATCACGGAAGAATGAGTTGCTGAATGTGTAATCCACGCCTTTGCCATCGGCAGTTGCATCGCTGAATAGTCCATTACCCGGACGCAGGAATGATGCTTCCGTCCGCTTGGCGTCAGCAGAAGAATGACCCACATCCACCATGCCACGGAGCCAATACTCATGGTGAAGGTTCCAATGGTTTTCAGAAGCAGGGGTGCCCTCTGGTGCCGAACCATAGAAATGCGTTATCTCGCCATTGAGACTTGCCACTGCCTTATCCACGGTAAATGGCAGACAGATGCCTTCCCAGGCGTCGTTGGCAGAGATGGAGTAGGCATTAGGCTTGCGTGTGTACCAGGCACGTCTGGTGACATGGAATGCTTTTGGCACGCAGAAGTCATTGTTCAGACATATTTCACCTTCGCTGTCAGTGCCGTCAGATGTGCGTTCCACGAGATGAAGCAGTGGGGCAGTGGCGGTGCCATTATCCACAGTGACGTGATGACCGCTGATGAGAGCCTCAGAAGTGCTCTCTTCATATTTCAGCGCATTGTCCACTACGGTGCAAGCACTGTAAGCATTGTCCGTATCATTGCTGTTTGCATTGGTATAGACGAGGAGGTTTTGGCTGACGCCGTCCTTGACTGTGAAAGCATGGAAAACGGCAGCATTGTCATCATCGACAGAGAAGTCTATGGCAGTGGTGGTAGGAATGTGTACGTAGGTGTCCATATATTTTGCGCCCTGAGAGTAAGCATTATAATGGAAGTAGTCAACTTTGGTGCTGCCATAATAAGCTTCGGTGCGATAGACACGGTTTGCCATGAAGCAATTCTGATGCGAAGCAATCTCCGTAGCCCAGTCAGCTGGAACGTCCTGCAGTGACTGTCCCCAGAAGATGAAGTCATTCATACCCGTCAATTTTTTCTCTATCAGAGGCTGATAACCAGAGAATAGACGCTTGCCGTCAGTCCCTTCCTTATACGTGGCACGAGCAATGTCGATGGAATGCGTTTTGTCGTGGCGAGTGCTGGCATTGCCATAGTTAGGCAGGTTGCTGTCCTTGCCAGTGCGGAGGAAAGTGATGCCGCTGTTTCGTCCAGTGATGGAGTCGTTGCGGTGGGCATATTGGAAGTCGCCGTTGGCATAATAGTCGAAGACATAAGCCAGGGCTTTCCTGTCCGTATCATTGAGTTTGCCGTCAGCGTTGCTACGGATGGCACGACGGGCGCGGAGATAGTAGCCGTTGAGCTCATAAGCCACTCGTCCGTAACGGAAGTCATCATCGGAGTAATCGCTGTTGCGTTTGCCCTCCATGTCATAAACGATATGTAGAGGAGAAGCGGAAACAGGAGCATACTCGAAACAGCAATGGTAAGCGCCACCAGCATCAGAGCCGTTGGCGGCAATCTTTCCGCTTGACAATCCGAGATTATAGATGCTGCCAAGATTGGTGCCGAAGAGGGAGCGGTCAGTGCCAATACCATGGATTACGTGTCCGTTGCCGTGGAGAATGCCATGGAAAGCCCCCTTCACGCCGGAGAAGCCAGCAGGCACAGTGATGTCGTCAGTGAAGCAGAATTCGGCATTAGCTCCATTTCTGATGCTCTCGTCGGTTGAGCCAATGGTGTCAACAAACTGCGTGAAGGCATTAAGGTCGGTCAGATCGGATATGTATATGCGTGGTCTTGCAAAGGCGGCATCGTGGCTTGCCCTTGCCATAGCCTTCTCCAGATGGAGATTGACATTCTCCATACCCGGGTGCATACGCTGATAATTGTGTACGGTGAGCGTATCGGCATCGTGCATGCTGACAGGCAGGATGTCATTGAGTCCAGGCACATTCATGGTGACGCCGAGCTGTATGCCGTAGCCATTCATATAGTAGTAAGCAGGAATGTCGAGATAAGCCTCCGTCTTGTCATAATGACAGCCAGCAAACATACCCTTCATCACGTCGCTTCCCTCCTTGTAGGAGTCATAGCCAGAGGCAGAGGAATCATTCTTCGACCAAGGCGTCTTATCCTCAAACGTCCATTTGCCATCCTTCATCTTTCGCTTGCCTATGCGCCAATAGTAGCCAGTGACAGCGAAAGCCTCGTCAGCCTTGATATTGACGTCATTCTTGTTTACGCGAATCATCTCTCCCGGCAGGGCGCAGTTTTCGATGGTGATGCCTCCGTCGATGTCCGGACCTTGGATATACTCGATGGTGAGATCCACGGTATAGGTGTAATGACGTGGCAGTATGCAGTAGAAGGTGGTGGAAAAATTCGGCATGACATCCGATCTCGGTGTCAGTTCATATCCCTCCGTGTCATTTTTTTTCTTGTAGAATTTGCAAGTGTCGCTGATTTCCTGATAGAGGTCAGTCTCGCCGTTCTTGTAGAAATACTTAGTGCCTTCAGCAAGAGAGCCATTCTCCACCTTTGTGTAACTGCCGTCGCTGTTTTTGGTGAACAGCCTGTTGTTGACCGAAACCATGGAAATGACAGGCTCAATCTCGCCTTCTTTGCCGTCTATGTACTGCATGGCAGGCGCAGTGAGTACCAGAGTTGCCTTGCAAGGCTCGGAAAGATGGGCATTATAGTAATCGGTGGAGGAATTGTCAGTGCTGTCAGAGAGCTGGAACACTATCCTTGCATCGCCGTCAGGAAGGCTGTCAGGCAATGTGGATTTGAGCGTCTTGCAGTTGTCGGCATCAGCATCATGCTTCATGCAGAGCTGCGCGGCAAATCCAGGCATAGCCATAGCATCGCTCGGTAAGGAATCGTCCTTGCCGAGAGGCTTGATGTAAGTCTGCGAATTGGCGGCTCCCACAAAGAGCTGATATTTGCCCATGACGTGATTGCCAGCGGCATCCAGGGAGTCCTTGCAGTAGTTTCGCTCCTCAAGATCGCAGGAATAACCCTCCTTGTGCGCACTGTAAGTCTTCCAACTCAGTATCTTCACCTCCTGGGAAGGCTTCAGTCCGGCAAGGGAAACGATTCCATCCTGATTGTCACTGTTGAAAGTGTAAGGCAGATTATATGAGAAACCGGTGATATGAGCATTGTAATGATAATTGAAACCGGTGACATACCAGTAGTGGGCTGGCACATTATCGTCAGGATTGCTCTTGCCTCCATTGTCTGAAAGGGCGGTATATCCCACAGGGAAGCAGTCATCCACGATGTATCTGCCTTGCTTTGGAGAGTAAGGGAATACGAAGTTGCCTGTCGTCTCAAGGAAATCGACAGCCTTGGAATCTTCATCGTAAGCAGGGCGCTTGTGGATATTGTCGGCATAGACGTAGCCACCGCCTTCATCCTCACGTACGTCGATGAGATTCATCTCCACGACACCGTAGATAGGACCGTAGTAGAGCTGCTGCTTTGCAGTGCCATTCTCTTTCCATTCCTGGATATTCTGTATCTTGAGAGCATAGCCGGAGGCAATACCAATCATATTTTTGGCAGTGCCGTCATTGCGCTTCTCGAAGATATGGTTCTTGCCTTTGTTTTCACCATCATTGAAATAGTCATCTATATACTTCTGTTTGACAGCCATATATGTGTCAGCTCCAGCGCCGTAGCCAGTCGGTCTGCCCTTGCCATCGTGCCATAATGCGGTGTGGAAATCCACGTTAGAATGGAGCGCACCGACGTAATGGATATTATTGGAGAGTCCCATATAGTTGCGTGCACGCTTGTCATAATGATTGTCATTGTCGCCAGACTTCAGCGAACCGTCTTCATGGGTCACAATATCGCAGGCTTTCATCTGTATCTCGCCCACACGTGAGATAGAGTAAGGCGTATTGTCCATAGCATTTGTGGCATAGTCGCGGGTACCAAGCAGGGTGAAACAGTTGTCTGTCAGGCGCAGTATGTCCATGCGCTGGAAGGTATTGATAATCTTAGGACTGCCGATGCTGGAGCTTGCAAAGCCGTAACCCGTCAGGTCAGCACTGCGGAAGCCTTGGGCATACGAGAGGTGTCCGTCACCGAAGATGCCGCCTTCGTTGTCGTACATGTATATCTTCTTGTCGTCAGACGAGATATTCGTAGGGAGATTACCGCCTTTCTGGTATTTTCCAGCCTCATAGATGTAATGATATTCTCCATCGGCTCCCTTGTAGTAATAGCCCAGTAGATCCTGTCCTTCTGATAGTTGCGCTTCCTTCATCTGCTGATGTGAGATGGTGATATGGTCGCGGTCAGGGTCGCTGTCCGATGCTGTGGCAGGCGCTGTGGTGCGGTCAGCAATGAGGATAGTGGTGTTTCCGCCGAAGCCCACTGTAGAGTGACCAGGGAGATTGTTCAGTTCTTTTATGTAGGCAGGTGAGGCAGTAAAGGTTTTATCGACATTGCATTTGTCAGTAAATTTCAGCACTGTGGTGTTGTCAGCCATTACAGAAGAACCCTGAGCCAGAGAGTAGCCGCCGCCATATACAGCCTCGCCAATATTGATATTGATATTTCCCCAACCGATAGCTGGCGCTGAGGCTTCGACAGCAGTGAAATAATCTGCCTTCTTCTCATCTGTAGAGATATCGATTCCTGAGTCGGAAGATTTGTCCCATACAGAGGTGATGGCTTCATATACCGACTGTGAGACGAGGTCGTCTTCGAGAAGATGCACCGACTGCTTGATGGTCTCGGTGGTGACGTTCTTGCCTTTGTCTATATCCTTGTTGCTCTGGTCAGTGCGAGTGAGGAAATAGCGTCCTGTCTTCAGTGGTTTCACCTTATAATATTTAGGATATCCCACCTTGACCATTGTGGAGCCCCATACATATCCGGCATAAGAGCCACCGGTAACAGAGCGGAATACATGACCATTGAATATCTCAACATTGGTCACACCGATGACATTGCCCTGCTGACCTCCACCATATATGAAGTTGGCAGAAGCGCCGGTAGGAGAGAAAACATCCTCTTCGCTTGCAGGATTGCTGCAAGGCAAATTCTCCGCCATCTTGATATTCGTGATACCATAGACATAGCTCTCCATGCCATAGCCAGCACCATAGACGTTGAGGGCAGAGTATTCAGGCTTTGTAGAAGCAAGCTTGTTGGAGTTTTCCAGCATCTTCCTCGTTTTGCCATTCAGCATATCGCTCTCCAGAATGATGGAGACGTCGCCCTGAATAGTGCCAGATTTGTAGCATCCTCCATAGACATTTCCGCCTTTGTAGGCATTCTCCGTACTGTCAACCAGAGGGTCAAACTGATTTTTCACAATGAGCTTGATGAAAGGATAAGGAGCATGAGCCATACCGAGCAGATAGCCACCATTGTGGGTTACGCTATCTTTGTAGTTGTAGTTTGCATTGTAGCAGCCGCCCACTATCTTCTCCTTGATGACGAGCCCCTCAGGGAAAGTGTATTCCACGGCATTGCCTATCTTCATGTCTTTCTCAGGAGTGCCCGCAGGATAATCATCCTCGGTCATAGGATAGACATTCATATTACCACGGTTTCCGCCGCAGCAGAATGTGCCTATGATGCAGTCTTTCAGTCCTTCTCCCGTCTCATTGCCATTCCAGGTCAACTTGCCCTGGATGTTGGTTTCCACAGATTGGAAGTAGAGGTCGATGAGATGAGGATACACCGTATGTCGGTTTTCGTTCTTAATAGTGAGATAGAGCGTGCTGATACTCTTGTTTGACGGGTCTCCAGTCCAGTCGATGGAGTCGGCAAAGTTGAGTTCCTTTCTGTAATTATACACGCTGCCATTGAGCTTGCGGAATTTGTTCATGAAGTCATTGTCCTCAGAAGAGGCAAACATCTCATCGCCATTACAGCCCATGAATACACGTCCTATTCTGACATGATTGCCGATATTGATGGAGATGTTTCCCACCATTGGGTCGGCATCCGTCTTGCTGTTCTTCACTTTCTGCACAGTGGCAGAGTTTCCGCCGCCATATATGTCGCCATCGATAGTGGTGCCATCATCATGCGTATTGCCTTCGATGTTGATATTCACCTTATTGGTGAGCGGACGCCATGAGTTGATGTTCACTATCTTTGCCGCATCACTTGCAGCGAGGAAAGAAGGCATGGTCTCGCGCATTGGTACGGTATATACCAAAGGCACAGTCTCGGAATTAGGATCATCGGGATTGAGAGGGTAATGCTCGTTGACAGTCACCTTGTCATTGCCTTTCTTGTCGAGGGCATAGAGGTAATTGCCGTTTCCCGCACCATATACATTGCCGTAAATATGTCCTCCAAGGATGCTGATATTGGTGCCGGAACCGCCATTATCCTTGAAGTAACCCTTCTCGTCGAGCACGATGTTGACATATCCAGATACGTCATTGCCTCCATATACTCCATTGTGGATGTTTATGTCAGCATTGCTCAATTTGGCAGAAGTATCAGACTTGCTGCCTATCACCACATTAGTGCCTTTGAGGACATCGCCCATCAGTCCGCCACCGAAGATGTCATGGCAGTCTATAGCCTTGATTCTCACATCAGTGGAATCTACAGAACTGTAGAAACCACCGCCGAATACTCGACGGCAGAAAGCACCGCCAGGACCCTCGATGTGGGTGGTTCCGCATACAGTGCCGGAATAGCCACCGCCCACAATGTCCATTATGGCGTAGTCACCGATGAAATGCATGTACTCCTTGCCTTTCTCAATGTCGAAATCCTTTATGCTTCCACGCTCTTCCATCGATACATTGACATGAGTATCACCTTTCACGTATGTGTTTTCGCCAAAGCCACCGCCGAATACGCAGAAGTGTGGTGAGCCCACCTTATTATATATCTCCTTCCATTCGTTGGTGTCAAAGAAGTTTCCGCTCTGTCCTGACACCACCTGAGTGTCATCATGGAGCAAGCCTTTCTTCAGGGTAAGATAGGTATCATGACCCACTGCGCAAGCCACGTTGCCGCCTGCATATATATTATGGTTTATCCTAAATTTCAGAGCATTATGGTCATATTGTGGTGAATATGTCGTACCATTGATGATGCTGGCAGGATACCATGCACGATTATCAGCGAGCCAATAGGAAGCAAGCAGTGCCTTGCCGCCACAGATGAGTACATTAGTATTACCTGTAACGTCAGCAGAAGTCACCATCATCGAGTCTTTGCCATCCACGGAAACGGTGTCACAGCAGCCCAGTCCTCCGCCATAGATGCCATGACCGATATAACCGTCATAGACAGTCATGAGAGTGTTGCCATAGACAGTGCCGTTCTCGCAACCTCCATAGATACGCTCCATGAATATAGGGATGATGTCCTTATTGATATTGTCGGCAGGATGCTTCATGTTTTCCTCGCTTTCAGGAGAGAGAGGCTTGCCGTTTTCCATATAAGGATATATCATGTTCGGTCTGTCGATTACCAGACAGGTGTTGCCGTAAACTCCGCCCAACTGCTTGTAATTATTACATAGGGTGGAAAGACGTCCCCTGCCACCGGCAAATACCTGTGACAGCACGGCGCCGCCACGTATGTTTACCAGTGTGGTGCGGTTGTCCGGATTTGTGTAATTGCCGATACCAAACTTTGAAGGCGCCGCCTCCGTAGTGCCAACATTAGCCACGTCGCCGCCACCATATATACTTCCGAAGACGATGGTGCGGTAGATCATATAGTTCTTTTTGTATTGCAGGTTTCTGCCATATATGTGAACCTCCGTCTTGTTGACACGAGCCATATTAGGAAAGTCAGTGAATGTGCCGTTATTGCTTGCAGACTCTATGCCGGCACCGCCGCCATAGACATTCTGCGAGATAATGCCAGCCTTCATGAATATGCGGGAATTGCCGCTTACAGTGCCGAAATCATAGGCTTTTCCATCTGTATATGAACCGAAAGGCAGGGCTCCGAGGCCTGCTCCGTAGATGTCGCGGCAGTTGAGTTGGCAGTCAGTTTCCACGTAAGTGTTGCCTGACACATAGCCGGAATATCCGCCACCATGTATCACTTGGAATGTAAATCCAGACATACCTGGATTCCATGCCCAGCGACTGGCATGGTAACGGAGAAATGTCTCGCTATCATTCTTGTCGGCATTGATGTCATTGCCATCGGCGCTGCCGTAATAGAGTTTCTTCTCTTCATTGGAAATCTTGCTGAAATCCTTCTCCATACTCTCCTCAAACTTACTGTAGGTCTGTAGGTCTGAAGCCTGGTTGCGATAGCGATAAGTGGTATCATTGATGTTGACGAGACCGTCATTGTCAATCTTTGAACCCGGTTGGGCATAGACTTCAGTCCTTGCCACCTTGGTGTTGGCACCATATCCAGCTCCAAAGACAGAGAATTGAGGGTCGGAAGTGTTCTCCGAACTGATAAACCAGCACAGGCTCTGCAATCTGGTGCAGTCGAACATGGAGATGGTTCTGCCCTTTGTATCTTCCAAATCAGCAAGAGGGGAGTGGTTGACTATCACGACGGAGGAACCCGTGCCCGAAGTCGCTGTCGTGCTTTTGTATGTTCCTACATCGCCTGCACGGTTGCCACCACCGAAGATATTGTGGCTTAATTTGAATATCTGACGGTCGAAATCAAAGAACTGCTTTGTGGTTTCATCGTTCTTTATACGGTTTATCGCCTCTTTTACTTTCTGATCATCAATCTCTTTGAGTGAAGAAGCAGACTGTATAGCATTTACTATCTGCTTGTATTCATCAATATTGTCGCATATAGGTCGGCTGTCGGCTTCGGTTTCAGTCCATGTGGTGATGATGCCGTTGCTGTCAGCTTTCCTGTTCCATATCCATGTTCCACCGTCGATTCTCACCTTTGTATTGCCGAGAATATTGGCAAAGGTGAGGTCATTACGGCTTTCTCCTTCATATTTCTTTCCGAGAATCTGCCTTTTGATGTAGGTCTCAGCGTCATCATTTGAGCTTTCATCAGTGATGACAGGCACATTGCCGTAACCGCCTCCGAAGACATCCATGCCGAGCAATCCGCCTTCTATATGAACCATAGCGTTGCCATCCACGGTGCCGTAGGCGCATCCGCCGTAGATGCTGCTCCATATATTCGGGATGTTATTGCCGTGGCTGTCGATGGATGTGCCGGCAGGAGCATCGGTATTGGCTATGTGTACCAGCGTGTTGCCATTGATGCGTCCCACCTTGGTATAGTCGGAAGCATTGCCTGCGGTCAATCCTTTGCCGCCGCCAAATACGTTTCCGAAGATGTCTCCTCCGACAATGTTGACCCATGTGCGGTAATTATCGGCATGATAACTTACGAAAGTGCCGTCCGTCTGATTGATTTTAGATGCACTGATTGCCTCTTTTGCATAGTCAGGAGTATGATTTTCCAGTCCGATATTGGCAATATCGCCACCTCCATAGACGTTTCCGAAGATGCGGGCATTATCAGAGACCTCCACTCTCGTGGTGCCATTGACGCGTGCTACGTTTATGAAATCCACACTGTTGCTGGATTTCACGCCGGCGCCACCGCCGAATACGTCGCCATATGTTCTTGCGCCCTTTATGAATACTTCGGTATTGCCTTCCACTTGTCCGGTAGGGTTGTCTTCTGTAGATGCAGGATCGCCGAAGCCTCCACCGTAGATGCGGTGCAGGAAAGTCTGTCCATCTACGGTGACTCTGGTATTATGGGTCACAAGACCGGCATATCCGCCTCCGAGAACGCCGAGGACGGTGAAGTTAGGAATGCCTTTTGAATTGTCGAATACAGGACTCGTATTCCGTTTTTCTGATTGCAAAGCTATGCTTTCAGCATCTTCAATGCCGTCGGTGCTATCATCAAGGGAGGTGATGTCGGTGGTGTTGAAATGGTGTGGGCGTGCCATCTGCTCGGTATTGTCATCCACTTCGGCATCATAGATGCTGTAATCACCCTCCACATTGACGGTGACATCAGTATAATCCACTGAGGTGCTTATGCCCTTACCGCCTCCGAAGACGTAGAAATGAGGATTTTCATTGTCATTGTATGATGCTTTCCATTCGTCAGTCTTCAGCAGTGAGTAAGGAGTCATTCCCTTTTGCACGCAGACCTTTGCGGTGTCCCTGACAGAGCATGCCACATTGCCACCTCCGAAGATATTGTGTGGGTAAAGGAAATGAGCATTGTCAGTAGGTTTCTCCTTGCCGTAGAAGAGGTCTTTTCTGACTTCGTAGGCATCTTTAGTGTCAGAATCAGTGCCTGTAATACCGTCAGGATTCCACTCTATATTGCCGTTTCCAGCAGCCTCTTTGTCCCAAAGATAGAATTTGCCCTTTGTCATGCTCGCTTCATCATCCCATCGCCACATCTTGTTCCAGATGACATTGATGGAGAAATGATCCGCATTCTTGCTGTTATTGTCATCATTTCCCTCTCCCATATCCTGTGCAAGATTGACGTAGGTGTTTCCTTTTACATCGGCTGACGTGATATGAGAAGAGGTGATATCGCCCTTGCCGCCGCCGAATATCTCGCCTGCAAAGTTGGCGGCATAGAGATTGATGCTGGTGTTACCCTCGACTTGGGCGTAGTTTCCGCCACCATAGATATCGCCGTAGATGTAAGGAGCCTGTCTGGAGTCGCCGAGGAATGTCATATTTGTATTGCCTGTTATCTTTCCGATATCCTCAGGTTTCCAGTTGGAGTCAGCGTTTTTAGGCTTTTCTTTGTTGCATCTTCCATTGCCGCCGGCAAATACCGAACCGCGTATATCAGCGTTGTCACTGATTCTTACGTCAGTGGCATATTCACCTTTCACAGTATGTTCCACTACAGCCATGTCGCCACCACCATAAATATTGCCAAAGAAAGTGCCGGCATGGATATTGACCTTGGACTGGCCTGACACCTTTGCCATTTCAGTAAGCGTGGTAGGGCTGGCGCCAGTCTTGATTTCGGTATCCACGAATCCTACTCCGTATCCACCTCCGAACACAGAACAGTGGAACTCACCACCGTAGATGTTGAGTTCTACGTTGCCGAATGTCTGTCCGAGATGGGTGTAGTCTGTGGCATTGCCGCCATATTTGTTAGTCTTGTAGTAATAATCAGTGCCGCGTCCACCAGCGAAAATGCCGTTCTTGCAATGGAATATACCGCCATTGATGGTCAGAGAGGATACCGTAATGTCCTTTCCGCCATATACATTTCCACCAGTGATGCTCGGTGTGGCATTATATGTCCACAGACTTTTGCTCATATATCCGCTGCCACCGGCATAGATGCCATCTATATTCTCGCCTTCTGAGCCATATACTCCACCATTGATAACAATCTTGGTATTGGTTTTTGTTGGGTCAACCTCTGTATATGTGTGAGTCAGAGCATTGTAACAGCGATATGTTATCAGTTTGCCCTTGGCTTTATCGTACGGTCCATAGAGCATCACTCTCTCAGTATCGCTCCAATAAGGTATTTTCTCGTCAGCCGTGTGATGGCTATCCGTACCGATGCCATTCATTCCTCCCGCTCCGGCACCGAATATGCCACAGAGGATATTCTCCTTTTTCTTGTTGTCTTCAGGCAGAATCTTGAATGTACCGCCATTGATCGTTATAGTGCTGTAGCCATAGAAAGGATTGTTTACTTTCACAGAAGCCAGATGTCCACGACCGGTACTGCCGCCATATAGTTCGGTGACAATGACGCGATTGTTGATATCTCGGTCGGTATTGTTTTCTGATTTCTCTGGGTCGAGAGTGATATTGGCACGTCCCATGAATGTGTTGCATGGCACATGTATCACATTCTGAGAGCCTTTCGGATAATTGAAGGTGAGGTCTCGGTCGTTGCCCAGCGTGCCATTTACGATGCGTGCCACCTTTCCGCTTCTGACAATGATATCCACATCGGCATACATCGCGCCCTCATGGTTTCCTGCAAGGATGATGCCGGCATCGTAGTCGCTCTGTCGCTCTTCGGTGGTACCTGTCTTGTCGAAGAATACTTTCCTGAGAGGATTATTTGCATCGTTCCATTTTCTGTCTATGTCCATAGTTATGACACACTTGATGGGCAGGTCAGGAGTACCCATTACGCCATTGTATGTGTTGTCGTCAGAGTTTCCATTCTTTGCAGTTTGTCGTCCTCCCGCGCAGATAGCGGAATAGAATCCGGACTTGACGGTGATGCTGAAGCCTTCCTTTCCGTGTGGTATAGACTCTTCGAAAGCCTTGATGTTCTTCTCATTGTCGAAAGGATAGAAGCGTCCATCATTATTGAAACCACCGAAGATCTGCATGGCAGTCGTCACAGCGCCGTCGATGGTGCCGTATTCAGGAGAGTTCTGGTTGAAGCCTGTCATTCGCAGACTGTCGCCCATCTCCAGGTTATGGTATTGGCAATATATATTCTTATAATAGTCTGCACTGCCAGAAGCATTGTGAAAAGTGAGATGCTCAAAACGCGTGTCGCCCCATATAGGCAATCCCTTTGTGGCTCCACTTATTTCTATAATACCTTTATAGTCATTATTTTCCCATTTGCCAGTGATGGTGACATTGCGGAATAAGGCAGAGGAGGAGGCTTCCTTCCAGTTCCCCAATTTTAGCATATTTTCTCCTTTATAATTCGGAGTGATATTAAATCCGGTGCTGGTATTATTGGTTACGCTGTACTTACTTGTGCCTATCAGGACGATGAAGTTTTCGTCCCACGAACCATTAGGCGAGAGTTTGCTGTAAGCTCCCTCCCATGTAAGCATTGGCTTTTCTGGAGAATAGCCCCATTCAGCATTGCTTTTACGCTCTGATTCCGATATGGACTGAGTGTCGGTAGGCTTTAGATAGACCACAGAAGCTGCGCTCAGCCATTGGCTGAGAAGGGTTTCCTTAGACTCGGTGGTTACTGTGACGAGACAACTGTATCTGTTGTTGTGGGTAGCACCAGCAGGACGGGTGAAGCTTGGGGTGCTGTTATTCAGTTTTGTCGTGCCGTCAAACCATTGATATTTGATTGTAAGTCCGAGGTCATCGTTGCTGAATCCCTCTTCCGTATTGTTGGTTACATGGATGCTGTAAGTGCCAGGATTGCTTCTGGAGTCGAGTGTAGCGGTCATTCTTATCGCCTTTACCACGACGGTGTTAGTGCGTGAGGAGCCGTCGGGAAGGGTGGCATAGACGTATTGATCGTAGTCCTTGCGTGGCAAGAAGTATGATGAGCTTGGTATCTTGCTGACCATACTTGCGCTTGAATTGCCATTTGAGACATACCAGATATATCCTTCGCTGGAAGGATTGCCATCAGCGGAATATACTGTCAAGGTATCTCTCTTGCCGCGCTCCAGTATCAGTTTGGCGGTGTTGAATGAGAAGGAGTTTGTTGTGGTGTTGAAAGCCAAGGTCTTGTTGTCAAGGCCCTTGTCATTGATATACTGATTGCAAATGTCTATGAATTCTTTTCCGAAACTTGCGACCTCCTTTTCTGTTCCGTCGTTGTTGGTGCCAGTTACTTTGTTGACAGAGGTATAGTATAATGTTTTCTTTGCTTCTGCAGGAAAACTGTTCTGATATGAAGGACCATAGAATGCAATTACGCTACCGATGGCTTTTTCGCTGTTTGCCACCGGCTTGGGACCATAGACATAAATGTTTGTAGGACAGATGTTGTAACTGTTATTCGTGGTAAAGGTGGTGGCGCAACCGATACCGCCGGAGATGGTTACACTTTTCTTTACAGTGGCTTTTGAGAGCATGTTTATCTCTGTGGCGGAAGAGATATTGTATATCCTGAATACTCCGCTGCCTATATAGCCCACAATGCCGCCTATTCTATAGACTCCATTTGCTTGGTATGACTCAGCATTATCAGTAATCTTTGACTGGCGTATGATGATATTGCTGATTTCTGCATTCTTGGTCAAGTCAGCGGCAAGGATGCCGAGTTTTACAGTGCCAGTGCCTACAGGCTTATATTCTTTCTTCTTCTCTATAGTGGCATTGTCGATGATAAGATTTGTGACAGAAGCAAATCCTGCCTCATTAGCCGCTGTGCCGCTGAGTCGGGAGAAGAGTCCCCATGAAGCCTCCTTGCCGTTAGCGTTGGTCCAGCATATCTGCATATTTCTGATGGCGTGTCCGTCACCGTCGAATTTTCCTGCAAAGAAATAATTCTTCTCTGGATTCCATTTGCCAATAGGCATCCAGAGTCCTTTGCTGAGGTCGATGTCGGATGTCAGTCGGAAGTATTTTCCAGAATACAGCGTGCCGCTTGTGACTTTGCGTGCCAGCAGAGCCAGTTCCTTATCGTTGCTGATGAGGAAGGGTCTATCCTTAGTGCCGTCTCCCTGTGTGCCATCATTGTAAGGGTGGAAACAGTCGGCATAGAAATGCTTGCCATCATAATCTTCACCGTATGTCTTTGGATTGATGTCAAACTCTATCGTCTCGGTGTTTTCAGAAGATTTTATGGTGACTACAGCCTTGCGGACCTGATTATAGAGGCTCAAAGTGATGGTTTTGCCTTCATCGGTCAATCCCGTGGTGATATCTTTGCCGTCAATCTGCCATACACACTCACTGCCTTCCGGTATGCTTCCAGAAGGCAATGAATAAGATACTTCTTCTTTGTCGAAATCTAAAGTCTCTGTGATGTCTTTTTCAGTGATGCTTTGTGCTAATATCGTCTGAAAGCTTGTCAGTAATAGAATCAGAATTGCGATACATCTTCTGCATACTTGAAATGTATAATGTGTTGTCATAAGTTCGGTGTTGACTTGTTGATTTGTTGTCTTGTTGATTTGTTGTCTTGTTGATTTGTTGTCTTGTTGACTTGTCTATATACCAGAAAACCGAATAGTTTTACTCTTGCCTTGTCTATATATCTTGCTTTAGCAAGAATGTGATTTTAAGCGTTCAAAATTAGTATATTTTTTCTTTATTTCCAAATATTTTCCCCTTTTTCTATGTTTTTCTTATATCTTTATACTCAAAACTTCATTTATGTCAGTGAGATAGTTGGGACTACGATGCTCGCTTTTCACGTGCCAAGGTTGTTTTTCGGGTCCCTCCACAGCCAGATGGACGCTCTTTGTGCCGTGCTGATGATTGATATTGTCGATGATTTTCATCAGATTATTGCGCTCCTTGCGCTTTGGCGTCGTGTCGAAGAGATCGAGCTGGATGGGAGTTTCGGGATATATGTCACCGACGATGACTCCAGCACGCTTATACATGACTCCTGGTATGTAGATACTTTCGAGACTTTGCAGGGCAGCGGAGGTGATGGCGATGGTGTCGGATGTCGCTGTAGAGAAAGATTTTGTGGCAGCATTGCCGTATTGCATCAGGTCCTCACGAAAGCGATTGCTGCCTATAAAGACCGTCACCTTCCTGCATACGCTGTCTTGTCCGCGAAGCTTGTTGGCGCAACTGCTGGCAAATGAAGCTACGGCAGATTTCAGAGACTGTAGGTCGCTGACCATTTCTCCGAAACTGCGACTGGTGCAGATATTCTGATTGCGCTTTATCTCAGTGGTATCTATACATGGTATTCCGTTGAGTTCCAGCCATGTCTGGTAACCAGGTTTGCTGAAATGGCTCCTTGCCCATGAGTCGCTCTTGTCGGCAAAGTCGAGTGGGGTGGTGATGCCATAGTAATTGAGGGTCTCGAATGTGCGACGCCCAATGCCCCAGACATCAGCAAGATCGAATATTTCGAGGGCTTTGCGACGCTTCTCCTCAGTGTCGATAATGCAGACACCGCCATAGCCTTTGTATTGCTTAGCAAACTTTGAGCCTATTTTCGCCAATGTCTTTGATGGGGCAATGCCGATGCTTACAGGTATGTCAGTCCAGAGGAGTATTCTCTCCCTTATTTCTTTCATCATTCTGACGAGGTCAAAATGTTTCTCATAGCCATTGAGGTCGCAGAAGCTCTCGTCTATGGAGTAGTTTTCCACGTGGTGTATGGACTTGCGCAATATGCTGGTAACTCTCTTGCTCATAGCGGCATATAGCTGCATATTGGATGAGAATACCTGTACGCCATAGTGCTTTACTATGCCTTCCACCTTGAAGATAGGGTCGCCACGGTGAAGTCCTATCCTCTTTGCTTCGGGAGTGAGCGCCACGATGCAGCCGTCATTGCTGGATAGCACAACGACGGGCTTGCCTTCGAGTCCGGGATGAAACACTTTTTCCACGGAACAGAAGAATGAGTTGCAGTCTATTAGGGCGTACATAGGGGGATTCTTTAAATGAAGAATGAAGAATGAAGAATCCGGATTACGTTCTTCGGCTTGAGTTTCCTCGTTGAGATTCCATGAGAAGTAAGACTAACTTCCATTCTTCATTCTACATTCTTCATTTGACAGGTTTATGTATCACATAAGTGACAGTTCCCCAGACCCGGAAAGCATCGCCTTCCGATATTTCAATTTCAGGGAAATCAGGGTTGGCAGGTATAAGCCAGCCTCTTCCATCACGTATCTCGAAATGCTTTAGGGTGTATTCTCCATTGAGTTCGCATACTGCCACTTCCTTAGGAGACGGATTGCGCTTGCTCTTGTCCACTATGACGATGTCGCCATCATGTATGTTGGCATCAATCATGGAGTGGCCAGACACACGTATGAGATAACACGCTTCTGGGTAAGGACATAGCATCTGCAGCAATTCTATATCCTGTGATCGTTCGTCATTATCGAGAGGAATAGGGAACCCCGCCACTATACCGATGTCGAAGAAGCGGAAGTTGGATTCCTTCACTCGTGTGGCAGGATAGGCATCTCCCAGTTTGGAGAAGTCTGGCTCTGTGGTATTCATTTCCTTTGCAATACACATCTTGATGTATTCCGACTTCTGCTCTTGCATATCGAGGTGTCTGACCATCTCACCTGAAGCGCGGAAAGTGTAGGTTCGGGTCTCTTCAGTCTTGCGTGGTCTTCCCGAACCAGGGCGTGTGCCCCCGTGCTTACCTTTTGATTCTTTTCCCATATCTACTTGTTTTGGGTGCAAAGGTAATAATAATTTTTGAAATATGTATTACATTTTTCAAAAAATGTTTGTTTTTGGGTGGCGTTCTTCATAGGCTGTTTCAAAAAAACACGGCGGAGTAATGGAATTGCAAACGCCCTGTTTTGTTTTTTTTGTAGCATTAAGAGAAGGAATAGACGTAAAAAATATTAAAATAAGGGCTTTCAGGCTTGAAAAATGCTAAAAAATGAGAAAAGTCGGGATGAATATCCCTGAACTTGTGGCTTGACATCTATATTTTTTGTATCTTTGCAATGATGAATCGTTGGGTGAAACTTATATTATTGACACTTGTGATGGTGCTCAAGGGTACCGTCACGATGAATGCTGCCAATATGGATATTGACAGCAATGGCAGAGTATGCGCTGTAGTGTCAGACCCGAACCAGAAGGAGCTGGCTGTCATCCATGATTCATCGCAAAACTATCGTGTATGCAGTTCGCGCCCAAGCCGCACTGTTCCTGTAAACTGTTTTGCAAAGCAAGATAGCAGACACGTACACAAGTTTATTCTGTTTAACTTCAAAGACCCCATACAGCATCATCATCGTCAGAGAAACCATGTCCGCGTTTCCCGTCTGATGCCTGAGCCTTCGTGTGAATATTATGTGTTCACACTGAGGCGGCTATTGTGTTAGCGTATTATTTGTTTTTTTTTATGAGCAGACGGTAATAATGTCAGAATGACTTCCTGTCTGCCCTCTTATCCTATCCCGTTAAGGTGACATTCATCAATGCCGCAAGGGAAGATTATCCAATTCACAATCTAATGATAACCTCTTGTCTTACAATAAGGAGGAATAAAAAAACAATAATACAACAATGGCAAATTTCAATTCATTGCACATAGCAGAGCCACTCTCTGCCGACAATCGTATCACAGTAAAGAAAGGATTTCTTGGTTTCGGATCAAAGGTAGTCTATAACCCTACATCCAGCAAGGTACAGTCATATATTAAGGAATACAGTCCTGCTGACGGAGAGAGAATAACAAAGATTCTCACCCGTCCTGTTTCTGAAATCGACTCTGCCAAGACAGAGCGTTTCACCGAGTCATCCATCGGACAGTATATGCTGGAGATGTGTCTCAGCGAGGATCACAAGTTTGTTGCCCTTCAGCTTCAGCGCTTCTCCGACTTCAGTTTCAAGCCAGTCTCAGAACTGAAGGTATATGAAGGCGATAACGCAGCCGCAATAGCAGCTTTGTTTTAAGTCACGGGATTGCCCGCATCACCGGGCAATCCCCATACCCCATACCCCCATACCTCCATAACCATAATAATAAAATGACCATAACCATAACCGTATTGATAGTGACCATAGCCATGTTTATTTGGGGAAGAGTAAGAGGCGATGTAGTGGCATTGTCAGCCCTCATGATACTCACCGCCACAGGAGTGCTCACCACGAGTGAGGCTTTGAGCGGTTTCTCGTCTCCTATTGTAGTAATGATGGTAGGACTCTTCGTCGTCGGAGGTGCTATCCTGCAGACAGGATTGGCACAATCGGTAGGCAATAGCATATCCCGAATGGCAAAAGGAAATGAGGTGAGAGCATTCATCCTTGTCATGTTGGCGACATCATTTATGGGCGCTTTCGTCAGCAATACGGGAACTGTAGCCATCATGATGCCGATTATTATGAGTATGGCAGTGGGTTCTGGAATACGTTCTTCCCGTCTCCTGATGCCGGTGGCATTCGCTGGAAGCCTCGGGGGAATGCTGACCCTGATTGGTACACCGCCTAACCTTGTCATCAGTGAGACCCTCGAAGAGCACGGCTTCGCTCCATTAGGATTCTTCACATTCCTTCCAGTCGGTCTGACAGTCATTGCAGTAGGCTTGGCAGTGCTGTTGCCGATGAGTCTCATGCTTATCAAGAAGAATGACAAACAGCAGAATGCTGACCAGGGAAAGAGCGTGGATGACCTGGCGGAGCAATATCATCTGCATGAAAATCTGTATAAGTACAGCGTAGGCAATCAGATAGACGGACTGGCTGGCAAGAAGGTTCAGGACCTGGATTTGCAGAATAGATACGGACTGACCATCCTCGAAATACGCAATGAGACCAGGAAAGCCCTCGGAAAGGATATTCGTCAGAATATGGTGTGGGCTGATACAGTCATCAGTCAGGATGATATTCTCTATTTCTATGGAGACAAAGAGGCGATGGAGCAGTTTGCCACTGACTATCATCTCGAAAGGATGAAGGCAGAAGGCCTTGATTTCTATGATATCGGAATATCAGAGATAGTGGTGCTTCCTACGTCTCATCTCATAGGAACACGCATCAGAAGTTCACGCCTTCGTGAAGATTATTCCGTCAATATCCTCAGCATACGCAGAAATGAGAAGTACATCAAGGAGGAACTCTGTGACCACCGTCTGCAGAATGGCGACATATTGCTCGTGCAGGGCGAGTGGGACAAGATAATGCAGATGAATCATGAGAATGAGAATTGGGTGGTATTAGGTCGTCCAGATATGCTCATGGAGAAGGTATCGCTCGATTATAAGGCGCCAGTGGCGGCTGCCATCATGATAGTGATGATAGCGCTGATGGTGTTTGACTTCATTCCTATCGCGCCAGTGACGGCTGTCATCATAGCAGGTCTGCTAACTGTCTTCGCAGGATGCTTCCGCAGTGTCGATGCCGCATACAAGACCATCAACTGGGAGAGCATCGTTCTCATCGCGGCAATGATGCCTATGTCCACGGCTTTGGAGAAGACTGGCGTCTCACAGATAGTCTCCGAGACGCTGGTAAGTAGCCTCGGAGCAATAGGTCCTTACGCGTTGCTCTGTGGCATTTACTTCACCACCTCACTGATGACAATGTTTATCAGCAACACCGCCACAGCAGTCCTTATGGCTCCTATCGCCCTATCTGCTGCTCAGCAGACAGGAGTAAGCCCTTATTCTTTCATGTTTGCTGTCACTTTAGGCGCCAGCATGTGCTTCGCATCGCCTTTCTCCACACCGCCTAATGCATTGGTGATGAAGGCAGGACGCTACACTTTCATGGATTACATCAAGGTGGGACTGCCATTGCAGGTCATCATTGGTCTTGTCATGACTATCATCCTGCCATTGCTCTTTTCATTCTGATAAGCCCATCTTGTCATTAGAAAATGGCTCCACTTTCGCATGAGGCTATTAGAAGATAGGCTTCATGGTGAAGATTTGTCTGAAAGACAATACCGAGCAAAGCGAGAGTAACCCGTGACGAAGTCTCGGGTATGATAAAAGCATAGATGGGTGGCTGTCTGGAAGACAGTACCTTGTCCTACGTGTTTTTTGTAGTATAGTACAAACCAACCAACTACCAATAACCAACTACCAATAACCAATAACCAACTACCAACTACCATCAAGACATCTAACTCTGCATCAAACTGATATTGAGCTTGGCAAATCCATCCTTCAAGTCGTTGCTCAATGTTCTGACAGGAAAACCGAGAGTGCGCTTGTCCTTATCTTTGACAAAGTCGAAGATGGAGGTATGTTCTTCTGGAATGATGTCCACCTGAATGATGCGGCGAGCCAAGCCTTCATTATAGAAACGGTCACCATAATCGGCAAGTTTCGTCTCCTCAATACCTTCCAGTGTGTCAATGCGAAGCATGGTGCGTCCCTTTGCTCCCTTGTCCTCTTCGGTGATTGTCATCATCGCATCCTTCGCATGGGCGATAGAGGCGAAGATAAGCTTTGCCTCATTATAACGAGAGTATGTGGTTCGATCATCAAACTTCAATATCTCGCCCATAGGCACCTTTGCCACATATCCATTGTCATAGACCATTACGAGATAACCATCAGCATCCTCATCATATACAGCGAGCATCAGAAGAGAGGGATCCCAGTTGTAATCCGTCGTCTTGCGAAATTTGCCATTGTCGAGAAACTGCAGATAAGCTATTGTAGGCCTGAAATCCTCATCATATTCCTCACATACATTGAATCGTATCTGGCTTGTAGGAATGGACTCTAACTGTGGCTCCACAACGACAGGCTCCTTATACTTCTCCTTCTGCAAAGGTTTTTCCTCCGGTGTTTCAGGCTGGCTTCCCTCTGTCGGCGCTGTGGTAGGGATGATGCGTTCAGAGTTTTTATATTGCGTAAACTCTGTCTTGTCGAGCATTCTCTTGGTGCTTCCTATGCGCACATACCATGCACCATTATAGTGGATTCCATCCTTATAAGGTGTCACCTTCACTATGCAGACAGGCTTCTCATTATCAGGATCAAAGCGCACATCCACATGTGTAGCGACCACTTTGCCAAAGGCACCTACCACGGCATCAGTGATGGTGCGGGCATACTTGTCTTTATCGCCATTAAACTCAAAGTAGGCAAGGTCTGATTGCAGTCCTACACCCATGCCGGAATCATTCACTCCGATATAGAGAGTGCCGCCATCCGTATTGAGGAAAGAGTCGATGACAGACAGGATTACCTTCATCTGCTCCTGCATATTCGGGATATCTACTGTCTTGTCAGCAAGATATACGATGCTGGTCTTGTACTCCGTCGTCTTATCCTCAATACCTGTGCCATAGAGTTTCAGTCCCGACTCATAGCCTTTGAGACGCAGAGTCTGCTTGATACGATTGTGTACGTCAGTAGCCTGACTGGTCATATTGGTGGAAGTCATCAGATTATAAGAGAGCACGAGGGAAGCCAATTCCTTGATTGCTTCATCGCTATCCTTAGAAGCCTCCCATAGGTCAGCGTTGTGGTCCACTTTGCCTATGTAACTGACAATCTGCAGTTGGCGGAATCTGCTCTGCAGCACCACATTACTGCTGAATAAGTCAGCATTCATGCTCTCCAGTTGGGCAAGGCTTTCCTCATTCACTTTATCGTTGATGGCAAAGTCGTGGAGCATGAGTATGATATCCATTCTGCCTTTGTAGTAAGTTGCCTGCTCCTCCCATCCTATCAGCAGTGAGAGCATACGGGCAAAACCGAGATAATTGTATGCCTTAATATAGTCATTATCATTATTGTCCAGCGTAGCGATGCGGTCGATGATGTAAATCAGTTGGCGAATATATGATATATCGAGAATGCGGTCAGTCTCCACGTCCTCTTCCGTTTCGACAGTGGCAGAATCTACTTCATCTATTGCCATTGCATTCATCAGGAAATGGAAAGACTCATTCATATTGAAATTCTGATTGACCTGATACTTTGCCTTCGCCTCAATATGGAAATTCTTCTTTGAAGGTCCTATCAGACTTGCAGTCACGAGGTCGCCTTTCTTCAGTCCGGAGATGTCTTCCAGTCCCTTTATTTCCACGCTTATGCCCTCCTTAGTCACTCCTGGGAGATAACCGTAATTTCTATCCTGATTGGAAGATACAAAGCATATTATTTCTTCTTCATCGTAATAGAAGTTTCGAGCTTCCTCTGTGATATATTCATTCATAGAGAAATGATATTCTCCGTCCTCCACATCGATGATTACGGCTTCAAATATCAGTCGGTTTCCATTGTCGGAGATGAAATGTCTCACCGATGGAGACGTGAGATTATAGAGCACTATATCATTCAAATATATGAAGCCTTCGCCTCCTGTGGTGTCCTCGATGTTGCAATAGAATTTGTAAGGATTATTGGCATCCTGCCTGACGATGGAAATCCTCACCACATCATGCACCTTATGTACGCTCTTGGTCTCTATGCTTTGTATTTTCGACTTGCCCGACTCGAAGAGATCATGCTCAATGCTTGTCCACAATGCTTTGTAAGGCGCTATTCCTTTCTTTATAACAGAGGAATCAGATAATGGCTTGGAGCCAAGCATCACCTGAAGATTATTCCATAATGAGAGATTCTTTGGAATGGCAGCTTTGAGATTGCTTGCCATCGAACTGAGCACTATGCCTTTGTCGGACACAGTGAGTCGCACATTATTGTGGGTAAACGTGCTGACGGTGTCTATCTTTTCTTTTAGTTTTGAGGCTTGGTTTGACACATAGAATGGAAATGTATCACTACCTACGAACTTTAGACTATAAGGTGGCAGTTCGATTTTCGAACTAAGAAGATTATAAAGAGCCAAATTGACAATCTCGATAGGATTTGCCATATTGGCATACGACACAAGATTACAGAGGCGCGAAGCATTGATACGATAATCCACGATGTCCGTATCTCCTGCTTTATCATCGTGTAAAAGGTGCTGAATGGACAATGCCTGGATGGTGTTATAGATTATCAGGGCATTATCCTTCGTATTGTCTATTTGCTTCTCATTACCAGTGACATATTGTTCGAGCACCTGAAGCAGAGCTGATCGGAAAGGCTCTTTCTTCCATTGCAGGATGTCGCGTTCCTTGATGATGGAAAACATACGCTCGATATTGCCGGGCATCAATGCCGGTTCGAGGACGAAGAGGCTGGAAAGGATATTGAATGCCTTGCGCGGATGATAGATATATCCAGACGTGGTCAGTTTCCTCAAGAGGTCATCTATGAATTTCTGTGCATCGCCTTCAAACTCTTGCGACGTGGCTTGTAGAAGGTCTTTTGCCACAATATAGTAACCTATAAGCTCAATGATGATGGTAAACCTCTCCTGATACACATCTCGCTCAGACGGACTTGAACTGTCGAGGAGTTTTGACATTTCCAGTATATTCTTGCAGTCTGCCTTAATCGAATTGAGGTCTTGCTGCATTTCGATTAGAGTATGAATCCACTGATGGCAATGACGGTCGAAGGAAAGGTCATTGTCGTCAGTCAATACTAATTTGACAAAGTCGCGAGTGGACCACGTGATGCCCATCTCTGTCATTATCTTGGTCAATATTTCGTCATTGACCATATTGTCTTTACGGTCAATGTTGCCATAATTCAATAGTTCGATTTTGGGATGATCACTTGTATTTGAAATTACTTTACATTCAAGCATTTGCCCTTTTTCAAGTCTAAGGTTTTTAGTATTTTGAAGGTAAGTCACAGTGTTGTCGTCTTGCAATTCGCAATAACTGCCAAATACGCTTTTTACCCTAAAAGTATAACTTTCTCCGACAATGTATTCTTTTTTCTGATTCATAATGAAATATTTTTATTTTGAAATAAATGATTATTTTTTTTCTACTATCACCTACCTAAAAGAATCGCCAACCCAATCCCAACATCAGATTGTTTGGTGTTTTAAAGTCCACCAGGCTATAGCCGATATGAAGCATAGCCCTTTGGCTGATATGGACTTTCAGAGCCAGCACCTCATACACGCCTCTGAAATTATTTCGATTGCCTAACACATAGGTACCGACACCGAAATTGATGCTGAAATAAGGCATAGCGAACTCGCTACGTGCCGACAGTCCCAAAGCGACCTGGCGACCAAACGTATGATTGACTTCATCGCTATCATCATTCTCCCTGCTGGCAGATTTATCATAGACGCCATCCATCGAAGCACCCATGCTGAGCCAAGGATTCAGTCGATACATCGGATTAAGATTAAATCCCATCACGCCATATCGTCCAGGCAACAGATAATATTCATCTCCCTGATGACCAACGCCTTGCTTCCAAGCACCATAGAGTATTACATCAGTGTAGAGTCCACGGCATGAAGGCGCTTTTTCTTTCACTGCTGGCGTGGCAGATGGCTGCTGGCGATTGATGTAATAAGCCATTCCCAATCGGATTCCGCCTGTGTTGAGTCCCAAGTTGGGATAAGTGGTGTTGCCATTAGAGAAATGAGTCAGCGAAATACCGGCATTCAGGTCGAGATATTTCGAGAGCATCCACTTCATATACAAATCAACATCAATATATGCCGTAGCCTTTGAGCCAATCACCTTGTTTTCTGGATTGTTCAGCTCGTCATAGGCATTCCATCCGAACGCCATACCCAGGTTCCACTCATAGTTGAGCGACACCCTGCGGGATAGGTTCACAATCGGTGCCCCCTGAAACAGATACACGGATATCGGGTTTGCCAGCCACTGGTTAAACTCATGTCTAGCCAGACCTACACCCTGATACGCCCCCTGATAGATGGAGCCAGGTCTCACCTCCTCCTTATTCATAAAGGCATACTTCAGCGTAAAAGTCATGTCGTGATTCATCGTCCGGGCCTCATCATTTCCTCCACGCAGGAACTGGTTGGTATGAAAAATAGTAGCTGGCACCGCATCAGCGGCGATGCGATGAACGGTCTTGCAGCTGTCTTCCTGCGAAACGGCAGGTAAAGTCATGACAGCCAGCATTGATATAACCCATAAGCGTAAAAACATATTGTCTTATTTTTCTTTGTACGAATATGATGGCAAAATTAAAGAAAATATGGGAAACAGCCAAATTTTAGAAGGAAAACTTTAAAGGATAGATTTGAACTTTCTTCGGCTTTCTGTCCCAAAAACAATGATTTTATGTCCAGAACTCTTCTTCACCAGTGGGCTGCATCCTGCCCCCGCATTTGGGACAGGTGTGCATATCCCACCTATGAATCCTGGCAGATCCACATCTCAGGCAGAGTCTTCCCACAAGGGAGTTGAAACTGGGTGCAGCATCACCTATCACTCCACCCACCACTAGAGGTACTATGTTCCTGCAATCGGGACAAGACATGGCTTCAATGTGCTGCCCCATGAAACCACGTCCCTCATATATTTCGGTCTCGTACCCACATTCCTGGCATCTGAATATCTTCTTTTGTGACATAAATAATCTCCTTTCTTACCAATTCAAA
>URJQ01000023.1 GCA_900548195.1 uncultured Prevotella sp. | reverse complement strand
GGCGGATTGTATGGTCGCGTAACCCGGCAGATCTATCTGGCTCCCTTCTCTCTGGGCGAGACAGAGCAGTTCTTAAACGGATTGAAAGGGCTGGCTCTTACCCGCCAGCAGGTGTTGGATGTGTATATGATACTGGGTGGTATTCCTTATTATCTTGATATGCTAGAGCGTGGTGTTCCATTAGACGTGTGCATCGACAGATTGTTTTTCTCGCAGGATTCCCCATTGCGTGGAGAATTCGATTTCTTCTTCCGTTCCCTCTTTAATGACTCCAGGTATTATCGCAAGGTAGTAGAGGTGCTTTCAGAAAAAATGAAGGGTATGACCCGCAAGGAATTGATGGATGAGTTGAAACTGAAAGGTGGTGGACAGTTGTCTGAAATCCTGGAGAATCTGAAGAAATGCGATTTTATCAGGAAATATTCTACCATAGGAAAAAGTGAAAGGGATGCCCTTTATCAGTTAACAGACTTATATTCTTTGTTCTATACCCGTTTTGTGGCAAACAACAGTGGGC
This sequence comes from uncultured Prevotella sp., assembly GCA_900548195.1. Lineage (GTDB taxonomy): Bacteria > Bacteroidota > Bacteroidia > Bacteroidales > Bacteroidaceae > Prevotella. The sequence continues at coordinate 26,304 of URJQ01000023.1, read as the reverse complement.
AGGATAAGAACTTCTGGAGTAATATGCGTAATTCTGGAAGTAGAACCGCCTGGAGTGGTTATGCTTTTGAGCAGGTATGCCTGCATCATATTCCACAGATAAAGAAGGCTTTAGGTATTTCTGGTGTTTTGGCGAATGTTTATTCCTGGTCTTGCCGTCCTTTTGTGGATGCTACCGGTGCAGAATGGAGAGGAGGTCAGATTGACATGCTGATAGATCGTGCTGATGGAGCTATCAATATCTGTGAGATGAAATATGCCAAGGATGAGTTTGTGATAGATGCCGGCTATGAGCAGCGGCTGCGTGACAGAATGTCTTCCTTCTCTGTGGCGACCAAGACGAAGAAGGCATTGCTGCATACCTTCATCACAACTTATGGGGTGAAGCAGAATATGCATAGCGGATTGGTGAATAGTGAGGTAAGGATGAATGATCTTTTTGAAAAAGCAAACATAAGATAAGAAGCGTATGGATTCATTGACGCTATGAGTGGTCACGCTACTTCACTTCATGTCAGCCGAATGTGGCTTCTCTTCACGCTCCTAACTCTATCGCATATTCAAAGAGAAAGAAGGTTGCTCCCCAACAGTCTGGAGAGCGAAAATACAATAAAATCAAAGCGGCTCCAGGAAAGGCTTATCTGCAAGTATATGAAAATGAAGCAAAAAAAAATACCAAAAGAAAAGAGATTAGCGCAATGTCTAATCTCTTTTCTTTGTGACCTCGGCGGGGCTCAAACCCGCGATCTCAGGAACCGGAATCCTGCATTCTATTCAACTGAACTACGAGGCCGTCACATCGTTTGCTTATTGTCTTTTTTATAAGAAGCTCCGTTGTGGTCATTAGTACCACTTCACATTGTTGGCGTAGCCTGAGCGCTTGTCATACTTGAGAGCGTCGGTGAGGGTCGCTGCGTTACAACGGAAGGAGAAATTATAACTGGTGTAAGGTGCCAATACCACTGAGCACGACATATTAAAGCAGTGGAGGTCGCGAGAGAGCGAAGCAGTGGTGGTGGACAACTTATGATAATCGAAATCGTAACCTGACGAGAATGAGATATTCCAGCCGTCAGAGATACGGATGTTGCCGGAGAAGTTGAGGTTCTGGGTGAAAGCATACGGATAGCGCATTGACTTCGTATTGAATTTACCAGATTTGTTCTCACGCATTGTCACTCCATAGCCGAAGGTGATGCTCCACGGCATTGAGAATTTCATATATCCATCTTCATCGGTCTCTGCCTTGCCGGCATTCTCCTTGCGAGCACCGTTCTGCGCCTTCACCATTGTGTCATCGACGTTGGTGTTGACGTCATCATCATCGTCATCATCATCGTCCGACTTCTTGGATTTCGTGTCGTCTCCGCCTCCGAAGAGTTTCTTGATCTTGGAAGGGTCGAGCGTGTAGGAAATATTTTGAGACATACCCTGGAATCGTCCGAATCGTCCGTAGCTGTACTCTGTGCGCGTTCCTACGTAAGGCTCGCCGCTCTCATCCAGTTCGTAAGCGTAAGTGGCAAAGACGGCATTGAGATTGAAGGTGTAGTTCTTCCACCATTTCAGTCGGATATTCATCGAGAGGTCGCTCCAAGGGCGCGTCTTTGCTGCCATATTGTAAGACATATTAGCAGAGAGCTCGTCGATGATGCTTATCTTCTTAAAGTCGGCAGTGTCATTGTCTGTCTTCACTTTCATCTCCACATTATTGGATATAGACATATTGATACTACCCGTTTTGCCACGTCCTGGCACGCCAAACATTCCGTTGGCATAAGGAGAATACTGCTCGAGAGAGACGTTGCCGTTGGCGTCAGTCTTCTGATATGTGTCGTAATATCCATAACTTGACGCACTGAAGTCTGGCGCATAACTGAATCCTATGGATGGCTTGATGACGTGGCGGATAGCCTGTATCTTGTCTCCGAATATCTTCTTGCTCGGATACCACATACCGTAAAGCGTGGTGTTGGCAGAGATGGAGAGGTTCCAGTTATATACATTGTAGAATCCATAAGTGGTATCGCTCACCTCGGTCTGCCTTGTCTCGTCCCATGTCTTCTTCACCTTGTTGGAATACATACGGTCGGTGAAATTGAAGGAAGGAGATACGTTGAGGTATTTGAAGAGGGTGAATGAGCCACTAATCGGAATGCTATGCTGGAAAGCGTTTTTCCAGTCTTTTATCAGACTGGAGTGCATCAGCATGTCCTCCTTTGTATTGATGGAGTTGGAGATATGTCCGGTGTATGACATGGATATCTTCTCATACCATTTCTCTTCGCCCACTCTCTGTTTCTTCTTGAAAGGATAGAATCTTGAGATAGAGATATTGAGGTCAGGCAGGGTCATGGAGATGCTGGAGTCACGCATATTCTGCGACAGATTGGCAGAAGAAGAGAGATTGAGTCCGATACTGGAGAAGCCTGTACTCCATGATACGGATGATGTGCGCGTGCTCTGCGAACGGTAAGAAGGGTTGTAGAGCGACGACATATTATTGGTCTCGTAGGATGATGTGGCAAAGTTTACGCTGGCAGAGAGACTGCTGTATGGGTTTGCCTTGGCATCCTGACGGTGGCTCCATTGCAGTTTGAAGCTCGTGGTCTTGCTATAGTCTGCCAGTCCCTTGTCTCCTGTTCTGGTGTCCTGATAGCTGAAATAGAACGAACCCGAGTATTTATACCTCTTACGATAGTTGGACGCGGCAGAGATACCCCATGAGCCCTTGGTGTATATCTCACCGAGAAGCTTGAGGTCCACCTTGTCAGAGATGGCGAAATAGTAGCCTCCATCGCGCAGATAGAAGCCTCGTGAGGTCTCATCGCCGTATGTAGGCATGATGAAACCGCTGGAATAACTCTTGGAGAATGGGAAGAAACCGTAAGGAATGGCGATAGGGAGCGGCACATCCTGCACGACAAGATACGCCGGTCCGAATGTGACATCCTTACCAGGACGCATGATACCACGGGTAAGAGCGAGGTAGAAGTCGGGATGCTCCTCGTCGCAAGTGGTGTAACGTCCGTGCTTCAGGTGTACGTTGCCAAACTGATCTCGCTTGGAACGCTCAGAAATCATGAATCCGTCTTCCTGCTCGGTATATACATTCTGTATGAGTCCGCGCTTGGTCTTGAAGTTGAATGTCATGGAGTCACTCTTATACGAGTCGTTTCCCATTTGGAAGACAGGAGTGCCAGTGAGAGCCTTGGCTGTAGAATCGTATTTACCAGTGGCATATACGAGGCTGGAGTCGAGGGTGAGGTAAATCTTCTCACTGTTGAGGTCCATGTTTTCATACTTCACATTCGACTCTCCGTAGAGGTGTGCCTTCTTGTTTCCGGCATGATAGACGAGGGAGTCGTTAGCCTTGTAGGTCACAGGAGCGTCGATGCCGTTCTTTCTCTGTCGGTTGATGGAATCGAGGCGGATGGAGTCGTCGATGCTCTGATTATGCTTCTTGATGGCAAGCTGGAGAGAATCGAGGGGCTTTCCTGTGATATTTGTAGAGTCTTTGATAGAATCTTTGATGCTTTGTTGGGCAATGGAGTCTGCCTTCAGAGGCATGGTATCGGTCATTTCACGAGATTGAAACTCATGACTCTTGGCTTCGATACTGTCATTTCCATTGTGGAGGAACGCTCCGAGAAAGGACGTACGTCCCCCTGCCATCATAAATATGATAGCTAAGAAAAGCAGGAGTATGGTAGTACGCGTGCGCATTTGGGGTGCAAAGTTACGAAATAATCTTGATATTATGAAAAAATGACGTAAGAATGCACTTTTTTTAAGTTAAAATTGAGATAAGGTAATTTGTCCTACCCATCATGATAATTGCTTAATGACATCGAAATGTGGAGTCTGTGGAAGCGTAAGTGCCTGTCAGACTGGCAGTAATGGTTCGTCTGTTAGTCCCGACTTTACTGCTCAGGCTCAAAGAGCTTGTGCCACTCCATGAAGCGCACTACGTTATCATCGCCAAATCTTTTCAGGCTTTTCAGCACTTTCTCCAATGGCTTCTCTCGGTCAGGATGCGTCTTTGAGAAGAATTTGTCAGCGTAGCAGATTACTTTTTCCATCGTCGTCTCTGGCAGAAAGTCCTGAGGAGGGAGAGGCAGTCCTTGGTTTATGATGTCCTCTTTGGTCAGTCCAGCACCGGTATGTCGCTCGCAAACCCTTGCGAAAGGTTCGATTTCATCCTTTGAAAGTCCGAATAACTCTGCATCATCGCGCAGCATTCCAGCTCCGATACGTCCGTGGCAGAGGTAAGGCTCTTTACCAAAGCAGTCTATTCCTGCCGCATCGCATCTGACGATACCGATGTCATGGAGCATAGCTGCATTCTCCACATCGTCAGGATTGAGTCCCAATTCTGGATGTTTCCTGCAGATATCGAGTGCCTTTTCTGCCACCTTACGGCTATGAACGGTGAGTATTTCCTTGAGCTTTGGCTCTTTATAGTAATGGTTTATTATCTTTTCGTATAGTTTCATTGGATTTTTTATAAATATGAAAGAGAAGGTAATAGGTAATATGTAATAGGTATTAGGAGAATACATTTGCCACTCATAGTTTCAGCTATGGGATAATCGCAAGCAGATTAAGGTAATCTCCTATTACCTATTCTCTATTTTCTATTACTTCCCAATTGCGTCAGCGCGATTATTCACTTTTCACTATTCACTTTTCACCATTACCTTCTATTTCCCCTCTCAATTTTTCCACAAGAGGAAGAACCACCTTGCGCAGCACCTTATCATTGAGGCGGTGCTCGCCTTCAAAACGGATTACGTTAGGGTAGTGCTTGTGGAAGAGGTCGTAGGTCTTTACCACAGGGTCGTTGATGCCGAAGAGTCCATAGCATTTCTCTTTGTCGTCGTCAGTGATGTTCTTGAACTGCTGTCGCTCAATCATGTTATGATGCAGGATAAGTTCGCGAGTGACCTTAAACTCCTTCTGATTGTCCTTTCTGCGGTTGAAGAATTTATGGATACCGGTCTTCATCACGCCACTTGCAGTTGACATATTGAGTGCAGGATTGACGCAGATACGGTAGAAGCCCTTCATCTGATGAGCGTACATACCTCCCATACTCGTTCCGATGACGAGATCCACCTGCTCATCCTTGCAAAGGTTTTGCAGATAAGGCAGAGCTTCAAGTGGGTCGATAGGGATGTCGGGAGCAATGATTGTGTCATTAGGAAAGAGGTTGCGGAGCATTTCTACTGTTCCGCTTGCTCCGGATGAACCGAAGCCGTGGAAATAAATTATCTTCATTTGGTTTTGTTGTTTTTAGAACCACACTTTAAGTTACTTCTGTTATTTCTCAAAATGCTGATAGTCCTTACTGTGCTTCCAGTCGCCGCCCCATCTGAATCCATGCTTCTTGAAGATGCGTACAGCGAGGTCGTCAGCAGACAATTTCATCGGGATGTCCTTACGTTTGTCTCTGTTGAAGGCATATTTCCTTGCGTTGGCAGGCTCTATTCTGTTGCCTTTCACATAGGGATTATACAGAGGATTGATGTCGATAGCCAGTCCCAGTCCATGCTTTGAGACCTTGGAGAGCGACCCCGTCATAGTGCGATAGCAGAAGCAAGATGAATTATTCGCCCTCATAGAGGTCACATCGTCAGCATTATATTCCTCTATAAGTCTTATTCGCTCTATCGGATATTTCGCTTTGTGCAGTTCGCGGAATATCTCAAGGAGGTCGTTAGCAATGCTTTTATTGCATATTATCTCGCCTTTCTTCTCCTTACCATTACCGTCAAAGTGTATCACGGTGAGGTATCTGAGGCTTTCCCTCTTCACTGGGCAACCCTTCGGCACTGATTTCCCCTGCATCTTAGCCCACACCTTATCAGGGATAAGCGAAGAAGTAAACCCATCATCCGCCTTTATCGTAGTGGGGAAAAGGGAGAGAAAGTAGATAAGAACTGAAAGAATTATTTTCATTTTTATTATTTTTATCTTGTGGAAACCCTGTACTTTATAAAAGTGAAAAGTGAAGAGTGAAAAGTGAAGAGTGAAAAATCGCGCTGACGCAGTTGGGAAACTACAAGCCGAAGAGCGTAACTATATCCTTCCCCAAGGGGAATAAGATGGGGTTACTCTTCCACTTTCTTGCCAAACATAGGGTCAATCTTCACAAGAGCGGTGATGACGAAGGTCACAGCGCAGCATCCCATGACGATAAGGAAGAACGCTTTGTAGCCTACAGCCTCTTGGAGAGCGCCAGCAAAGAGTCCCGGAATCATCATCGAGAGCGCCATGAAAGCAGTGCAAAGAGCGTAATGCGACGTCTTGTAGTTGCCCCTACTATAATATATAAGGTAGAGCATATAGGCAGTAAAGCCAAAACCATAGCCGAATTGCTCGATAAAGACGCAGAGATTGACGATAAAGAGACTGGAAGGCAATGCGTATGCCAGATAGACATATACCACGTCAGGCAGAGTAATGGCGCAGACCATGAGCCAAAGCCATTTCTTCAGTCCGTCTCTTCCAGCACAGATGCCGCCGAGAATGCCACCGAGCGTGAGACCTATCACGCCTACAGTGCCCTGCACGAGTCCGTATTCCTGAGGAGAAAGTCCGAGTCCGCCATTATGTCCTGCATCAATGAGGAAGAGGGCAGACACCTTAGCAAGAAGTCCTTCAGGCATACGATAGAGCAACATGAATAATATTGCGATGATAGCCTGCTCTTTTCCGAAGAAAGTGCGTATGGTGGCAAAGAAGTCAGAGAATATTGTCCTTGCCGAGACGGTCTTTATGTCGTCTGATACTCCATCGCCTTCTATATCAGTGACGTGCGTGTGTGGCTCATCCTCAGAAGGATAAGGCAGTATGTATGAGTGCCAAAGCCAGAGCGCAATGAAGAGTCCGGTGACTCCATAGAACATCAGACTCCAGGAGAAAGGAATGCTATTGCGGAACAACACCTGCAGATTGCCAGCTATCATGACGAGGATTCCCTGTCCGAAGATGGTGGCAAGGCGATAGAAAGTGGAGCGGATGCCCACAAACCACGCTTGATCATGCTGGGTAAGTCCAAGCATATAGAATCCGTCTGCCGCAATATCATGCGTCGCACTTGCGAAAGCCATCACCCAAAAGAAGAACAGTGAGCCTTGAAGCCATAGACTCGTAGGGATGGTAAAGGCTACACCACCGAAGGCAGCACCGATAAGAAGCTGCATCGTGGTGATCCACCATCGCTTTGTCTTGATAAGGTCGATGAAAGGGCTCCATAATGGCTTTATGACCCACGGCAGATAAAGCCATGAAGTGTAGAATGTTATCTCGGAATTGGATAGCCCGAGTTGCTTATAGAGTATGATGGAAATGGTCATCACCGCCACGTAAGGCAGTCCTTCTGCGAAGTATAGGGTAGGGACCCATGACCAAGGAGATTTTCTGTTCATTGCTTATTATGTTGTTTTGTTGTCTTGTTGTCTTGTTGTTTTGTTGTCTTGTTGATTGCCTTGTTGTCTTACAGACAGACAACCAAACAACCAGCCTGACATTCCACAGGCGAAAGGGAAATGGGGGGAAGTGGTTTTAATAAGCCTTGGCTATTTCCGCACCGGTATAGTAATGGAGCAGGATAGCACTGTATTTGAAACCCTTTTCGCCCATGACGGCAGCACCTATCTGACAGAGTCCTACACCGTGTCCCCAACCGTGACCTTTCAGTATGAAACGAGATGGGATAGTGGTGCTGTCGGCGTCAGAAATGATACATTTGTCATCATCCAGGCGCTCCACTTCAAAGTCGGAACTATAGAGATGTGACGAAGAAAGCACCTTTCTGATTTCCAATTCCTTACCTATCGTAAATGAGCGCTTGGTGCCCACAATCTTGAGCATGGATATTCGTCCGCTCTTGCCACGCTCCACGGCTTCGAGGGCAATGATGTCGCCGAAGTCCATCTTCGTCTTTTCACTGATGAGCTGGCGTATCTCGCGCTGGGAATATTCCACAGTCCAGTTGTAGAAATCCACAGTCTCCTGATCATAATTATTGAGCACCTGTGAGAGGATGTGCTTATCGTTGGTGTTGCAGTAAGGGTCTGCCACCGACTTGAGGTAAGGGAAGGTGATATTCTCCCAGCAATACTGGTATTCCTCTGTCTTTCCACCACAGCATTTAGAGAATCGCGTGTCGCAGATTTCACCGTCATAGACCAGTATCTGTCCGCTCGTGGCTTGCACAGCCTCCAGTACTACAGGGTTAGCGGCATTCGTAATGCCCTGATATCTCTGGCAATGGTCGTCAGCGCAGACGTCGAAAATAGTGTGGTCCTCACGGTCATACCAGCGGATTAGCGAGTCTTCCTTTTTGACAAAGGAGAAGAAACTGTCCGTGCTGCCCTTGAGTCGCTTGCGCTTCTCCATCTGTGCGAGAAGCCATGAGCGAGAGATAACAGCGTGAGCTTTAAGCAATTCGAGACTGGAAGTGGCAGACATCTCGCTCGAAATGACGCTTTCCAGATAGCGTTCCACCGGCAATTCATTTATTGCGCATATCTTTCCTTCATCCACCACGAGGCGAAGCGTGCCGAGGAAGGTCTGCGTCTGCTTTCTCTCCCAGTGGAAATGGATGCCGATAATGACGTCAGAGATGGAGAAAGAGGAGTCTTCCGCAGTAGGGTGGAATGTCAGATGCGAGTAGTGGTTGCCGTTCCAAAGGATTCCTCCCTCAGAGATCTCAACCGTCTGAGGGCCAGTCACCTCATTGCCTTTGGCGGAGTAAGGAGCATTGAGCGTAAACTCTATCTTTTCAGCGCTTATTATTCCCACTTTTACCATAGGAATATCGCCCTCATGGAAAGCCGTTTTCAGTATCGGTTTCTGCTCTTCATTCATTGCAGAAGGGCAGGCTGTCTCATGCGCTATCTCGTCTGCAATATCGGTGGTGATTCCCACTTCAGAGATAATCTCATGGAGAGTGTCGGCATTCAGGCGCTCAAAGTCCTCCTTACGTGGAGTGATGATGAGTCCAGCCATGTCCAGAGCGCCCGGCGAGATGATGTATTGCGCATCGCCTTCAGCCGTGTAGCAGTCAGGACGGTGCTTCCTTCGTGGGATTACAGCAAAGACATAATCACCCATATCGCGCCATCCGAGGATATTCATCATCGGTTCTTCGTCAGGCGAAGCATCGACATAAGGTATAGGGCAAACGGTCTCAATGGCGTGGTAAAGGCGCAGGAAGAGTCTTCTGTAAGCCTCTATCGACTTGCAACGAATGAGGAAAACAGGACTGAGGAAGTCTTTCTTCAGCTTGATGCCTTCGTTTTCATTGAGTGAAAAGACGGTTATGAGTTCCTCATCATCATAACTCACGAATGTCTCAATAGGTGTAATGCCAGCCGTTCCTGCCTGAAGGTGCATGTGGTCGGGTGCGGAAGCGCCACAACGAGGTCCGTTATAGAACACCATCAGTTCAGGGTAAACAGTCAGCAGACGGTGCATCTCTTCGTATTTTCCCATGATAGCCTGAGGCTCATGCTTAGTGGAAACGATGGTAAAGTGCTCTGGAAGGATAGGGAAAGGATTGACCAGCATCTCCATGATAGCCTCTCCATCATTGTTGCGTATGATATGCTTGATTTGTTCCTTCGGTCTGTTTGCTTCGCAGAGGAAGCAAGGGCGCTTTGCCAGTGTGGTTTTATCTATTTTAGCCCCTGTTGACACCATCCTTGCAGGATTGAATTGCAGTCTGTAACTTTCGATTCGTCTCGTTTTTACAGAAGAGAGAGCCTGATAGCGGTGAAGCGTATCTGCCCACAAATCCATCTGGCGGTCGATGAAACGGTCGGAAGCGCATTCATAAATGCTGCTTGCGCCACATTCATTCTCCTCCTGACGAGCCTTGATTTCTATGGTGCGCAACCGGTCTTTATAGAGGTTGTTGGCATTGATGCGTTCGATGGAGAGCGCGGCGTCGCTATTTCCTCCCCAACGGCGGCAGAGATACAGTTCATCGTAGATACGTCCGATGCGGTAATTGCGTGAGAATCGCAGTCCGAGAGCGTAGTCCTCACCGTAGCTGGTGTTAGGGAATGAGTGCTGACGGACGAGTGGAGTGAAGAAAGCACGCGGTGCTCCGAGTCCATTTATGCGCAGAGCATTGTTAGGACCGTTTTCTTCTGTCCATTCCTTATGGTCGATTATTCCCGGCGGAAGGGTGTTGAGGTCGAAGTCGCACATGCGGTAGGAACCTATCACCATAGCCGCTTTCTGCTCGTAGAAGGCATTTACTATCTTCTGAAGCGTGTCCGGACCAGAGTAGAGATCGTCAGAATCCAGTTGGATAGCGAAGCGTCCGCAACGAGAATCCTGCACTGCCACGTTCCAGCATCCGCCTATTCCGAGATCGTCCTGCTCCGGAATGATGTGGATAAGTCTCTCATCCTTGATGTCGGCAAGCAGTTCCGACGTGCCGTCAGTGGAGTGGTTGTCCACCACTATGATGTTGAATGGGAAGTCCGCCTTCTGTGTCAGCACGCTGTTGACGGCATCTGCGATAGTCTTCACGCGATTGAAGACAGGGATAACGACAGTGGCTTCCACGTCAAAGTCCTGCTCCTGGAAGTCAGGCTCGAAGAGGTCGGAAGTATCTACCGTGGCTTCGATGGCTTTCAGATGCGCTGTTGCAGCGCGTTCCATCTCTATCTGCACCTCTCTATTGCGAGGATTGACGTAGTCAAACTGCTTCTCGCCGCTCTTTCTCGTGTCTTTTTCCTCTTCGGTGTAGAGGTATTCATTGAGATGCACGATAGAGCCGTGGCGCGAAAGGAAGAGACGAAGGTCATAGAGAGCAGCGTATTCATAATTGCATACCGTGTCGTGGAAATAGTAATTCAGCAGACAAGTGCGGATGAGGATAAGTTGTCCGAAGTCGAAATCATCGCGTATGCTGCCTTCCTGATAGTCTATTGCAGGGTGCTTTTCCGTCTTTCCTTCAATGATGGAGTAGTGGTCGGCATAGAGCATGGCGCAATTAGTGTCGTCAGCCACGCTTGCCATGCGGTTGAGGGCAAGTGTGCCGAGCTTGACAGGCGTAGTCTTCTGAGAGATAAGCACATACTCCGCATTTGCGCTATCGCTGATTTTCCTGATAGTCTCGGTGGAAGTGAGTCTGTCTGCCTTGATGATTTTGACGTTGGCTGGTATGTTTTCCATTGTCTCTTCTTCCGTGGAAGAGATCATGAATATGCTGTCTATCATCCTCTCTTTGTTGAGTTTATCCAGCATTGGCATGATGTCCGCAATGCTTTCAGCAGGGAGGAAGATGTCTATTTTCTGCTTCATAAAAATGATTATTATATAATTTGACGACAAAGTTACGTATTTTTTTTTATATACGATAGGGAAAGTGCAGTTTTTTCTTCGGTTTTTAGGGTAGGGTAATATATTTTTTCAGTTCGGAAAGGTGGTGTTAAATAGTATTGCATAGTGTTAAAACGAAAATCGGGAAAGTGCTCTGCCAACCTCGGAAAAATGAAATCGAAAGGGCAGGATTGCGGTGTATTTTCCTTCCGTTTTGGCAAGTCGGGAGTGAAAGCATAGTTATTGGGAGGTAATATCTATGCTTTCACGCTGCAATATCTATGCTTTTATACCATGAAAACTAAGCTTTTGCAAGCCAAAAATATAGCTTTTGCCTTCTGATTTCTCCGCTTTTCATTTCTGGAAATATGGATGTTACTGTCTGTCAATGCGTTGCAAAAATCGGAATCCGTGGCGTTTTTCCGCGGAATATTTTTGCATTTTCAAATTCTTTACTCAGCGTGTTAAAAATGACGGCATAATTGCGCAATCCTACAAATGTGTAAATCATGGTAACAAATGCGTGGAAACCATTGCGGTCAGGCAGGCTGGAGGCCTGTACCGAGCACTGCGAGAGTAACCCGGGACGGAGTCTCGGGAATCATGAAGGTGCAGTTTCAGCTGTCTGGAAGACAGTACCTGAATGCGCAAAGAATCAGGAAAGAGCCCCTTTTGCATATTTGTTCTATGAGGTACTGTCTTCCAGACAGCTCCTTTTCCCGTGTTTGTAATCCCGAGACTTTGTCCCGGGTTACTCTCGCTTTGCTCGGTATAGGCTTCCAGCCTAATCCCCTTGATTGGTTCTTCGTTTCCTTTTCTTTTTGAAATGGCAGTTAGTTGGACGGAAAATGCTGAAATATGCCTAAATGATATAAATAAGGTGATGAAACGATAAAAATCCCCTTGCCGCCTTGGAAAATTGACAAAAAAATCGTAACTTTGCAGTCTGAATTGGAAATTACATGTCAGCCCGCTGCATAAGAATGCCATAAGCTGCGAAGAATAAAATATCAATAGAGAAAAATAAATAAAAACACGTCTCTCTATTTTTGTCTGTTTTTGTTTATTGATATTTTATAACAACCCCAAAGCCCGGCGAAGGCTATGCGGAATGAATTAAACAATAAACAGAAAAGATGAAGACTCCACTACTCGGAATGACTCTCGCCGAACTCAAAGAGGTCGCCAAATCTCTCGGAATGCCTGCTTTTACCGGCGGACAGATGGCGAAGTGGATTTATTCCAGTCGAGTGAAAAGCATCGAAGGAATGACAAATATATCCAAGGCAAACCGCGAAAAACTTGCGGAGACGTACTGCATTGGAGTCATGGAGCCTCTGGATGCCCAGTATTCTGTAGATGGCACTATCAAGTATCTGTTTCCGACAGCCTCTGGAAAGTTTGTGGAGACAGTCTTTATCCCTGACAAAGACCGCGCTACGCTATGCGTATCATGCCAGGTGGGCTGTAAGATGAATTGCTTGTTCTGCCAAACTGGCAAGCAGGGATTTGAGGGTTCGCTCACCGCAGCCGATATCCTCAATCAGATTTACTCGCTCCCTGAAGCGGAAAGGCTTACCAATATCGTCTTTATGGGACAGGGCGAACCGATGGATAACCTCGACAATGTCCTGCGAGCTACCGAAGTTCTCACGTCGGAATGGGGCTATGCGTGGAGTCCTAAGCGCATCACTGTCAGCAGCGTTGGCGTAAGAAATAAGCTCAAGCGATTCCTCGACGAGAGTGAGTGTCATGTGGCTATCAGTTTGCATTCTCCTATTCCTGAGCAGAGAGCTATGCTGATGCCTGCCCAGCGTGGTATGTCGATAGAGGAAGTGGTGGAATTGCTTCGTCATTATGACTTCTCTCATCAGCGCAGACTGTCATTCGAATACATCGTATTTGATGGTCTCAATGACTCTATGACGCATGCCAAGGAGATAGTCAGACTGCTCCACGGACTCGATTGCAGAATCAATCTCATACGCTTTCATCAGATTCCGGACGTGCCTCTGCATACCAGTGACGAGAAAAAGATGGAGACGCTCAGAGATTATCTCACAAATCACGGAATATTCACCACCATCCGAGCTTCAAGAGGTCAGGATATATTTGCCGCTTGCGGATTGCTCAGTACCTCGAAGAAGAATGCTGAGATGTAGGAAGTCTTGATGCCTTTTGCCTAAAGGATTATGCCAATGGATGAAATGGGCAATAAGGAGCAAGTAAGATTTTTAGAAGAAAAGAAAGAAAATGCAAAATATAAACAGAAAAATCAGAGTGGCGATAACCCACGGCGACATGAATGGCGTGGGCTACGAACTCATATTACGTTCTTTTGCTGAAGCAGAGATGCTGGAGTTGATGACTCCTATCATCTATGGATCACGCCGCGCTGTGGAGTTTCAGTCCAAGGCATTGCAGATAAAGTGTAGTTTTAATTTTATCAGTGATGCTGAGCAGGCTAAGGATGATGCTCTGAATTTCGTCACTTGCGTAAGGGATGACCTCAGAGTGGAATTTGGAAAGGTGACCGAAGAGATGGAAATGGCATCCCGACAGGCTATCGACTGCGCTATGCACGACTACGCTCGCGGACTCTTCGACGTCCTCGTTATGGCGCCATCTAATGATGATGATGTCATTCAGGTGGTCGATTATCTCCGCTCTATGGCTGAGCAGGCTCGCGAGAATGCCGCTGAAGGCGAAAAGCCTGCACTGGCTCTCGGTGACATCACTCCGCTCCGCGTGATGAGAAACGAATACATACAGGTCGCTTGTGTCCTCGGTGATGTCGATGATGCCGCAACGGACGCTTCGCTGACTATGGAGAGCGTGGCTGATTGCGCTGGCATTTTCTTCCGTGCTATGCACCGCGACTTGCGTATAGACAATCCTCGTATCGCCATTCTCGCATTGAATGAGCATATCACTGGCGATGAATCGTCGGCTGAAATACGCGCTATTGCTCCAGCGATTAGCCAACTGGTCAACAGTGGCAAGCAGGCTTTCGGACCTTATAAGGCGAAGGAATTCTTCGAGTCAGGAGAGTATGGGCATTTCGATGGCATCCTCGCTATGAATCTCGGACAGGCTCTTGTGCCGTTTGATGCACTCTTTGAGGAAATCGGATGTATGTATGTGACAGGACTTCCTCTCATCACCGCACTGCCAATGCACGGCCCTTGCTACGATATGGCTGGGCAAGGCATAATTGACGAGAGCGCTTTCCGCAAGGCGCTTTACCTCGCTGTCGATACTTTCAGAAATCGTTTCCACTATGATTTGTCTGTGCAGAATCCACTTCCGAAGATGTATCACGAGAGGAAAGAGGATGGAGAGAAGGCTCGATTTGCCGTAAGAAAGAAATTGGATTTCGAGAAGAAAGGAGAGTAATTCTAATCATGGAGATAGAAAAGCTTCAAGACATAAAGAGAAGGTATAAGATTGTGGGCAACTGCAAAGCCCTCAATCGCGCTTTGGACGTCGCCTGTCAGGTGGCTTCCACTGACCTCTCTGTGCTCATCGAGGGCGAGAGTGGTGTGGGTAAGGAGATAATTCCTCGCCTCATACACGATCTCTCACCACGTAGCAGAAACAAGTATCTCGCCATCAACTGTGGCAGTATTCCTGAGGGAACCATCGATTCTGAGCTCTTCGGACATGAGAAAGGCTCGTTTACTGGTGCTATCGGGGAGAGCGACGGTTACTTCGGCGTGGCTGACGGAGGCACTATATTCCTCGATGAGGTGGGCGAATTGCCTCTCGCCACTCAGGCTCGACTGCTACGCGTGCTCGAAACGGGTGAGTATATCCGCGTTGGAGGACAGGCGGTGCGCAAGACTAACGTCAGAATCGTAGCCGCTACTAATGTCAATGTGCGTAAGGCTATCACTGAGGGACGCTTCCGCGAAGACCTCTACTATCGCCTTAACACCATTCCTATCAAGCTTCCTGCCCTGCGCGACCGTGGAGATGACGTCATTCTCCTATTCCGACTCTTCGCTATGGAGATGGCTGACAGGTATCATCTGCCTCGTATTGAGCTCACTGAAGGCGCTAAGCAGATGCTCAAGAAATACAAATGGCCAGGAAATATCCGACAGTTGAAGAACCTTACTGAGCAAATGTCTGTGCTTTGCCCGGAACGTATGATTGATGAAAGCGTGCTTTCACAATATATTCCCGTAGATGAAGAGAGCACTCAGCTCGCCACCATACCGTCTTCTTCTGGCGGTAGTTTCGAGAGTGAACGCGAACTGCTCTACAAGATTCTGTACGAATTGCGCGGTAATGTCAATGACCTCAGACGCGAAGTCAATAGTCTTAGGGGTAAACTGGATGCTGCTCCGCAGGTCGCTGCGCCGCAAAATGCTTATCCTAACATCCATCAGGACTACATCGAAGACTCTAATGACGTACATACTCACATGATTTCACCTATGCATAGACAGCTCGACTATGCTGAAGCTGAAGAAATCAAGGAACCGGAAAATCTCAAATACGACGATCTCAAGAAAAATCTGCTCATCAAAGCCCTTGAACGTAACGGAGGAAACCGAAAGAAAGCTGCTGCAGAACTCGGAATTTCTGACCGTACTCTCTATAGACAAATAAAGCAATATGGCATCAATGAAGACTAATACACCTTATTATATATATCGCGCGTGCGTGATGTCTTGTCTCGTCGTTGCCCTTACATGCTTTGCTGCGTGCTCCGTTTCATATAAATTCAATGGCGCAAGCATCGACTATACGCAGACAAAGACCATACAGATTGCTGATTTCCCTATCAGATCTTCTTACGTTTGGGGACCAATGGGACCGCTCTTCAACAATACTCTCAAGGACCTATATGCCAGCCAGACCAGACTTAGTCAGGTGAAACGTAACGGAGACCTCAAAGTAGAGGGCGAAATCACGCAGTATCAGCAGCGAAATAAGTCCGTGGCTGCAGACGGATACTCTGCCCAGACTGAGCTTTCCATCACTGTAAACGTCCGCTTCACAAATTCGAAGAACCATAAGGAGGACTTCGAAAGACAGTTTACTGCCACTGCTACCTATGACACTTCTAAGAGCTTGGCTTCTGTTCAGGAAGAACTTGTCACTCAGATGTGTAAGAATATCTGCGACCAGATATTCAATGCTACTGTGGCAAACTGGTAATTTTCAATATTCATTCGTAAGAAACAGATATAAGTAAAAGAATAATTAGAAGTGAATCTGCCTGATCTGATAAAACATCCGGAGAAACTGAACAAAGAGACTCTATACGACTTGCGAAGCCTCGTGGCACTTTATCCATACTATCAGCCCGCTCGTCTGTTGATGCTCCGTAATCTATATCTCCTTCACGACCCAACCTTCGACGAAGAGTTGCGCCGTGCGGCGGTCTATATCACAGACAGAAGGGTTATTTTCAATCTCGTAGAAGCTGCACATTATAAACTCAAAAGACCTACTACTAAGGTCAGAGAAGGAAACCGTACTGTCACTCTTATCGACTCTTTCCTATCATCTATACCTGCCGAACAGGAGGAAAATAATAATGATAATGAACTCAAAGATAAGAAAAAGACTAAACGTAAACCTACTGCTGCGGACGCTACTGTAGATTATGTATCATATCTTCTTGCCACTGAATTCGAGGATGAGGACGATAGTCAGGATGAAGACATCGCTGTGGCTGAGAATAATCCATCCAAAACGAACAAAGAAACAAATCCTTCAACGCCAATGAGCGGTATGCAACTCATTGACAAGTTCATCAATGACGATGGAGGAAAACTGACTTTGAAGGATAATCCCGAGTTCGTTCCACAGTTGGAAGATACTAACAGCGAAGGAGAAAAAGTACAGGAAGAAGAGTATTTTACCGAGACTTTAGCGGGAATTTACATAAAACAAGGCAAATATTCTAAGGCATTAGAAATAATTAAGCGTTTAAATTTGAATTATCCAAAAAAAAATGCTTACTTTGCAGACCAAATGCGCTTCCTCGAAAAACTTATCCTCAATGACAAAAGTTCTAAAAGAAGATAAACAATAATTCTTGGTACGCTTTTTGATACTTTAGGTATCAGAACCAGATGAATTTTCTTTGATAAAAAAATAACAAAACAATAAACAAACAAAAAGAAAAAAGATGTACACTTTATTCGTAATTTTAATCGTCCTGGCTTCTTTATGTATGATCGGTATCGTACTCATCCAGGAGTCTAAGGGTGGCGGTCTCGCCAGCGCTTTCAGTGGTGCTAACTCTTCTTTCGGAGTGCGCCAGACCACTAACTTCATCGAGAAGACCACTTGGGGCCTCGCTGCCGCTATGGTAATCATCAGCATCGTATGCGCTTATGTCGCTCCTACTACTCACGCTGACACAAGCGTTATCGAGAAGGCTGCTACTGAGCAGAGCACCACTAACCCTAACAACGTACAGGGATTCGGAGCTACTCAGCAGGCTACTCCTGCTGCTGACGCTAAGAAAGACGCTGCTGCTCCTGCCGCTCCTGCTGCTGAACAGAGCAAAGAAGCTGCTCCTGCTGCAGAGACTCCTGCCGCTCCAGCTAAGTAAGCCAAGGACTTTCGTGACGGTTTGACGAAATCGTCATCTGATTTTTGAACTGCGGGTACAATGCTATCAGAAAACATTTTCTAATAACATTGTGCCCGTTAGTGATATTAAAGCATAGATATCACGCAGTCATTTTTGTACTTTGACTGCACGAAACAATAATTATCAACACCTAAAAACTTTAGAATTATGTCAACAACAATATGGATAGTCATCGCCGTTGTAGTGGTACTTTTCTTCATTTTCATGTATAACAACCTCGTAAAGTTGCGTAATAACCGTGAAAATGCTTTCGCTAACATCGATGTTCAGCTCAAACAGCGATATGATCTCATCCCTCAGCTCGTCTCTACTGTTAAAGGTTACGCCACTCATGAGCGCGAATTGCTCGAGAAAGTCACTGCTGCAAGAACTGCTGCAAAGAGTGCTACTGGCATAAATGACAAGATTCAGGCTGAGAATGCACTCTCTTCTGCGCTTGCGGGACTCAAGGTTTCCGTTGAGGCTTACCCTGATCTTAAGGCTAATCAGAACTTCCTTCAGTTGCAAGCTGAGCTCTCTGACATCGAGAATAAGCTCGCTGCTACCCGCCGTTTCTTCAATTCTGCAACCAAAGAGCTCAACAATGCTGTCCAGACTTTCCCTGCTAATCTCATCGCAGGCATGTTCGGATTCCGCAAAGAGCCTATGTTTGAGATTCCAAGAGAAGAGCGCGCAGCCTACGATAAAGCCCCAGAAATCAAGTTCTAACTGTTGTTCCAAAGCAAAAGAACAAGGGTTCGCCATCATGTTCGTCCCGTTGTCCGCGGACGTTAGTTAGTTACCGTCTCCGCGTCAGCGCGATTTTTCACTTTTCACTCTTCACTTTTTCACTTTTCACTCCCAAGAAGAGTCCCTGTGTCCGTCCCGTTGTCCGCGGACGTTAGTTAGTTACCGTCCCCGCGTCAGCGCGATTTTTCACTTTTCACTCTTCACTTTTCACTTTTCACTCCCAAGAAGAACCCCTGTGTCCGCCGCGTTATCGGCGGATAATCCCAAAGAACAATAACCCCAAAAGCAAACCAAAATGAGATACGTAGGTATGCAAACCCAGATTTCGAGGAACAATACGATGAGCGTAATCCTGCTTATTGCATTCCCAATGATACTCCTCGCAATGGTCTGGGCTTTCATCGCAGCCCTTAATTACTTCGGAAATACAGACTATAATGCCTATGGCGAGCCTGTCCATTGGATGGATAAGGACGCTGTAAACTATGCTTTCATCCAGACAATGCCATGGGTTGTGGGTGGAGTAGCGATTTGGTTCCTCATAGCTTACTTCAGTAATGCCTCTATGGTCAAGGCTGCCACAGGAGCAAGAACACTCGAAAGAAGGGAAAACCCAAGGGTTTACAACATAGTAGAAAACCTTACAATGGCTTGCGGCATGGATATGCCAAAAATTAACGTAGTGGATGACCCGCAACTTAATGCTTTCGCATCTGGAATAGACAAGAAATCATACACCGTTACCGTGACAACGGGATTGCTAAATCTCCTCAATGATGACGAACTGGCAGGCGTTATTGGGCATGAACTCACTCATATCCGCAACCACGACACTCGCCTTCTCATCACCAGCATCATCTTCGTAGGCATCATTTCCACCCTCACTTCCATCGTAGTGAATATGCTTTATCGCACTTTCATTTATGGTTCATTGACCAGTAGCCGTGACCGAGAAGGCAAAAACAATGGAGCTGGCATAATTGTAGTCCTCGCTATAGCCGCTGTCATCTGCTTTGTAGGCTACTTCTTCACCATCGTTACCCGCTTCGCCATTTCCAGAAAGCGTGAATATATGGCAGATGCTGGTGGCGCCGAACTATGTGGCAATCCTCTTGCTTTGGCGTCAGCACTACGCAAAATCAGCGGAGACCCAGGACTCCAGAATGTGGATCGTGATGATATTGCCCAGCTTTACATCATTCATCCACAAGCTTTTGCAAGCGGAATGATGAGTTTCTTCTCAGGACTTTTCTCCACTCATCCCGACACTGCCAAGCGTATTGCAATCCTTGAGCAGTTCTAATGAGTGCCTTCCACATAGCTATTACAATCTAAAAAGACAGTGGAATGAATATTATCTCACTGATTTCAGTATTCATAGGCTCAGGACTTGGTGGCGTATGTCGCTGGGTCCTGAGCATATATTTTAACGGTCATTACCCTATAGGCACGTTTATCGCAAACATATTAGGTTGCTTCGTCCTCGGATTCCTTACGCGATTAGCTCCAGGAAGCGAGCATATCAGACTCCTTTTCATGACTGGTTTCTGCGGAGGATTTACCACATTCTCCACCTTTATGAATGAAAGTCTGACGATGATGCGAGGCGGACAGTTGCTCATCTCCTTGTTATATATATGCGCAAGCCTCGTTTTCGGGCTCTCTGCAGCATGGCTCGGCTATCAACTCTCAATGAGATAGCGTCCACATAGCAAAGAGATAGCCTCCACATAGCAAAGAGATATCCTACACATAGCAATGAGATAGCCTATACATAACAATGAGATAGCAACCCATAACCAATAACCCATAACCAACAACCCACAACCAATAACCCACAACCAACAACCCCACAATGGCAAATCTCCCAGTATTAAGCATCACAGGTTCCGACAGCACAGGCAAGGCAGGTATCCAGTCTGACATCAAGACCATATCTGCAATGGGGGGATATGCGCTGACTGCCATCACGTCGGTGACGGTGCAGAATAGCCATGGCATTCATAATATCCATGATTTGCCTGAAGAGCTCATCGTAAGTCAGGTGAAAGCAATCATCGAAGACGTGCATCCAAGAGCCGTAAAGGTGGGACTTCTGCGTAATGCAGAATTGATAAAACCCTTGCGTGACGAGATTGTAGCATGCCGAAATATCGTTTGTGACCCAGGAATAATGTCGTCAGACGGCACTCTACTCTGCACTTCTGAAGCAGTAGAGCGGATAAAACGCCACATAATACCTGAGACAACAATCCTCGTGCTCAAGTGTATAGAAGCCGAATATCTGCTCCATCATCCCGTAAATGCTGACGATGAGATGCTGAAAGCAGCGCAAGAACTAACTGATATGGGCGTTAAAGCCGTCCTATTGCGTGGTGGTAAGCATGTCGATGGAATGCTTTCTGCCTTGCTTTACACAGAGAAAGGGCATAAATTCTTCAGTTCTCGCAACACAGAAGGATGGCAAAAGCACGGTGTAGGCGGTGCTCTCTCCACAGCAATAGCCACTCGTCTCGCCTTTGGAGACGAGATAGAGGAAGCCATTAGCAATGCTCATGCCTTCATACATGCCCAGTTGGTCTATGCCATTCCCGAAGAAGGCCATGCTTATCGCTCTGCTGAATTATACAATAAGTTTATGTCTCTCATCGCAGACCATTATCGCGAAGCGCACGATGTCGCCTTTTATGCAGACAAACTTGCAATCACTCAGCGTTATCTTTCGCAGATAACAGACAAGAATATAGGCAAATCGCCGAAGCAAATCATAAGTGATTACCTGATGAATGAGGCTCTTTTGCTGCTCAATACCTCCGGTTTCACCGTCCAAGAACTATCAGATCGTCTCGGTTTCTCATCGCAAGCGCAGTTCTGTAAGTTCTTCCGACAGCAACGAGGGCAATCTCCTTCCGACTATCGCAAAGCTTTCTCAAACGCAAATCAAGTGGAATAAGCACAGCAAATACAGCACTTGGTTTGTTATAATAGGAATATTATTTTACAAAAACGGAATAGTCTGTTGCTAAAATCGCTTTTTATATGGACCTTTGTCGAAGAAATTACAAACTAACAAAATATATATCGACAATGGAAGAAAGAGTTATTCTCAATCGTAATCTTGCCCAGATGCTTAAGGGCGGAGTGATAATGGACGTTACGACACCAGAGCAGGCACGCATAGCAGAGGCTGCAGGTGCATGTGCAGTAATGGCATTGGAGCGTATTCCAGCTGACATCCGTGCAGCAGGTGGCGTTAGCCGTATGAGCGACCCTAAGATGATCAAGGGTATTCAGGAAGCTGTCAGCATCCCAGTAATGGCAAAGGTGCGTATCGGTCACTTCGTTGAGGCACAGATTCTTGAGGCTATTGAGATTGACTATATAGACGAGAGTGAAGTATTGTCACCAGCTGATGACGTATATCACATCAACAAGCGTGAGTTTAAGGTGCCTTTCGTTTGCGGAGCAAAGGATCTCGGCGAGGCTCTTCGCCGTATCAATGAGGGTGCCACCATGATTCGTACCAAGGGAGAACCTGGAACTGGTGACGTAATCCAGGCAGTTCGCCACATGAGAATGATGCAGAGCGAGATACGCCGTCTTACTTCTCTCAATCGCGATGAACTCTATGAGGCAGCCAAGCAGCTTCGTGTGCCATACGAACTCGTGGAGTATGTGCATGACAATGGCAAGCTTCCAGTAGTGAATTTCGCTGCAGGTGGCGTAGCAACTCCAGCCGATGCCGCACTGATGATGCAGCTCGGAGCAGAAGGTGTCTTCGTAGGTAGTGGTATATTCAAGAGTGGTAATCCAGAAAAGCGTGCTCAGGCTATCGTGAAGGCAGTGACAAACTACGACCAGCCTAAGATTCTTGCAGAATTGAGTGAGGACCTCGGTGAGGCAATGGTAGGCATAAACGAGAGCGAAATCCAACTGTTAATGGCTGAAAGAGGTAAGTAAATGACACGCATAGCCATATTAGCATTGCAAGGTGCCTTTGCTGAGCACCAGCAGATGCTCGAAAAAATTGGAGTGGAGACAGTGCAAATCCGCAACAGAAACGATTGGGACGACTTTATCAATGACGAAAAAGTAGATAAGAAAGGACTCATCATTCCAGGCGGAGAAAGCACTACCATGATGCGCTTGATGCACGATCTTGACCTTTGGGACACTATAAAGGATTCCATTATTGGCGGTCTTGCTGTCTTCGGCACATGTGCTGGACTGATAATGCTCGACAGTGAGCATCTCAATGTGATGAATATCACAGCTAAGAGAAATGCTTATGGCAGACAGCTTGGCAGCTTTGTGACCAACGGACTGTTTGCTGACAGAGAGATACCTATGACCTTTATCCGTGCTCCTTATATAGATAAGGTGGGTGAAAACGTGGAAATCCTCGCCAAAGTAGATGGTAATATCGTAGCAGCGAGACAGGATAATATGCTTGTCACCGCATTCCATCCAGAGTTGAACGATAACACTTTCGTGCATCGCTACTTCTTAAATCTACTTTAAAGGATAAATATCAGAGGCTGAAATAGTTTCGCTTTTACCTTAGAATCTGTAGATACACGTTATAAAACAATTTAGAAACATAATTGGGTAAATAAGTAAAGCCTCCACATTCTTTGGTAATGTGGAGGCTTTACTTATATAATTTCGATTACCTACTTATTATAAAAGTAATGTTTACGTAGTTAGATGCCTTTAGAGGTAAAAGTCTTTCATTAGTTCGGAATACCACTCAGAGCGTGAACCGTCAGCATTCTGGAGGCAATAAGTAAACTCTTGCGGCTCAACAATTTTGCCTTTCTTATAGACAAGGACATAACGCTTAGGTTCAAGTTTGCGTGGCACGCTCTTGACAGCATAGGAATATTTCAGGCAAAAGCCCTTGATGATACACTCAGCCGTAAATTTACTGAGCACTTCCGGCGGAATACAGACGGAGAAAACGCCCTCATCAGCCAGTAGTTCGTATGCTCCGCCCACGAGTTCACGAAAAGGAAGGCTGGAAGTATGGCGTGCCCTTGTGCGGCTTTCGTCTTTGCTCTCAAGACTTTCGTCAAAGTAAGGCGGGTTGCAAATAATGCAATCGAAGGGCTTAAAGTCAGCATTAGCCTTCAAGTTATTGTCCACAAAGTCATTGAAAGGAGTGTGAATGAGCTGTATTTGCTCAGCGAAAGGCGACTCGGCAAAGTTTCTTTTAGCATCAATAATGGCATTTTCATCAATATCTATTGCCGTAATCTCAGCTTCGGGACAACGTTGTGCCATCATCAATGACAGCAGACCAGTGCCAGTTCCAATGTCTAAAATTTTCTTTCCCCCCTCAGCTAAAGAGCCGAGCAGGGCTCCATCGGTTCCCACTTTCATGGCTGCGTTGCATTGATGAACTGTAAACTGCTTGAATTCAAAATATTCTTTCCTTCTCATTATTTAGTATCATTTTAAGAAATACAAAAATAGTGAGTTTTTTTCTTTTACGCAAATAAAACCATGACAATACAATGTGCAGATGTGATTTTTGGGCATTTTAAGTATAAAAAATGCAAAATCCCGCCATTATTCTTCTTTTCTTCATTATAAATGCCTACCTTTGCATCACCAAAAAAGAAAATGAAAAACATATGGAAAAACTTGACATTAAAGAAGTCTATAGTGCAGCGTTTGTGCTAAAGGACATAATCAGAAAAACTGACCTCATCGCCTCTCCTCTTATGAAGAAAGGTTGTGACATTTACATCAAGCCTGAAAACCTCCAGGTTACTGGTTCGTTTAAGGTTAGAGGCGCAAGTTATATGATTTCCCAGCTCTCTGAAGAAGAGAAGGCACGCGGTGTGATCGCTTGCTCAGCAGGCAACCATGCTCAGGGTGTAGCCCTTGCTTCTCAGCGTATGGGTATCAAGAGCACTATCTGTCTGCCTAAGGGCGCTCCAATCTCTAAGGTTGAGGCTACTCGCAGCTATGGTGCAGAGATTTGCCTTGTGCCTGGTGTATATGATGATGCTTATCGCAGAGCTATGGAATTGACCGAAGAGCGCAAGCAGACATTCGTTCATCCATTCGACGATCTGCAGGTTATTGCAGGTCAGGGCACTATCGGTCTTGAGATTCTCAATGACCTTCCATCTACAGATGTCATTATTGTTCCTATCGGAGGCGGTGGTCTTATCAGTGGTGTGGCATTTGCTGCAAAGTGCCTCAAGCCAAGCATTAAGATTATCGGAGTACAGGCAGCCGGTGCTGCAAGTATGGTACAGAGTATCAACGACGGTGAAATCGAATGTCTCCCTTCAGTTTCTACCATTGCTGACGGTATCGCAGTAAAGCAGCCGGGTGAGAATACTTTCGAGCTTGTGCGTAATTATGTAGATCAGCTCGTTACCGTATCCGAGGATGAAATCTGCGCTGCAATTCTCTTCCTCCTTGAGCGTCATAAGCTTATTGCTGAGGGTGCAGGTGCTGTATCAGTAGCAGCAGCTTTGTTCCGCGACCTTGAGCTCGAAGGCAAGAAGACCGTTTGCGTAGTCAGCGGTGGTAATGTCGATGTGACAAGTCTCAACCGTATCATCAACCGTGGTCTGATAAAGAATGGTCGTCAGTGTACTCTCTCATTCGAAATCAGCGACCGTCCAGGTCAGTTGCTGCAGATTGCTAAGCTCTTAGCTGACCTCGGAGCCAACATCGTAGGCGTACATCATGACCGCACCAATGTTTCTGTTGCTGTAAATAGCTGTATTCTCCGCATCACTCTTGAGACCAGAGACCAGGCTCACATTGATCAGATTTATAAGACAATTATCGATCACGGCTTCAAGATGGTGTAATAGCATCAAGAAACCAATTCCGTGGGCTGACTGATTTCAGTTGACTCACATCGGATATATAAATAATTCCCTCCTTCAGACTATCCTTTATTCTGAAGGAGGGAATGTGTTTTTATATTATTTCTCCGTACATATTGAGCAAGGAAAAAATGAACAAAAAGGGGATAGGAATGCTATTACAAAACGATATCTATGCTTTCACGTTGCAAAAGCATAGTTATTACACCGTAAAAGCATAGATATTAGAGGGTAAAAGCATAGTTATTGCAGTCTAAAAACTATGCTTTTGCAATGTGTTTATAATCAAATAGTTACACAAAGCCTTTGTAGCAGAGGTCTGCTATCGGAAAAATCGAACACTTTTGGCTTAGTATTGTCGCCCTGACAAATCCGTCCGCAACCTACAGGCTATATCTTCTCGTTAGAATATCTTTATCCATTGGCATGGAATCAATATGTTACTGAACTTTCGCAAGTAAAAGATGCCCCTCAGTCCCCACTGCCGTGGGGAAGTAAAAAATATCAATAGAGAAAAACAAAGAAAAAATATAAAAAAATATATTTGTTTATTTTTTATTTATTGATATTTTATTACTGATTAGTAGCATGTTAGCTACTGCGAAACTTGAGTTACAGATTGTAAGTTTTAGGGCGCATTTGGTTACGATTATTATTGGGAAGAGGGGAAAATGGGGGGCGGAGGTAAAAGCATAGTTATTGGGAGGTAAAAGCATAGTTATTAGACGACGAAAGCATAGATATTACATTGCAATATCTA
>URJQ01000022.1 GCA_900548195.1 uncultured Prevotella sp. | reverse complement strand
GTGAAAAGTGAAAAGTGAAGAGTGAAAAGTGAAAAATCGCGCTGACGCAGTTGCGGTGGCTTTTGTTGATTGTCGAATTGCAAGCGAACTATACAAACAACCAAACAACAAAACCACTAAACCACTAAACAACATAACGCCCTATCTCGCTATCCATCTCTCAGGATTGAGCTTATCACGCTCCTTGCGCAACTGGAACTGGAGGATATTATCCCTGCCCACTACGCCGAGAGACTGACGGGCAGAGACCTTCTGACCGCGTGATACGCTGACGCTTCGGAGGTTGCAATAGACGGAGATATATGCTCCGTGGCGCACAAGGACGCCAATGGTGCCTCCGGCATTGAAGACTGCACTGACCACTCCATCGTAGATGCTGCGCACCGTACTGCCAGCCTGTCCGAGAATATTTATGCCTTTATTGTCGAGTTGCACTCCGGAGAGTCCTTCCACCGTGTGCGTTCCGAAATGACTTACTATGCGTCCACCAGCCAAAGGCGAAGGCAGTCTGCCCTTGTTTGCCTCAAATCCGCCACTTATCAGACGGTCGGCACTGCTCAATGTCTGCGCTTCCTCAGAGGCTTTCTTGGCAGATGCCACCTCACGAGCGGCGCGTTCCTCTTCCAGTTTTGCCTTGCGCTCCATAGCGATACGTGCCGACTCAGCCTCACGAGCCATCTGCTCAGCCTTGGCTTTCTCAGCCGCATTCCTGTCAGCAGCGGCTCTTGCCTCTGCCTTCGCTCTCTGCTCAGCCGCTCTTGCTTCTGCCACACGTCGAGCATTCTCTCGCGCTGCAGCCTCTGCGATGGCTCTCTTTTTGGCTAACAGTTCGGCTCTTCGCTTGGCTTCAGCCACTTGTTCCGCCTTACGCTTTGCCTCAGCGATGGCAGCCTGGCGTGCTCTCTCCACCTCTATAGCCACGAGTCGGTCGATTTCAGCATTGATGGCAGCATCCTTCTTGCGCTGGTCAGCAATGACAGTCTGGATGGTCTTCTGCTGTTTCTGCAGAGAACTGACCACTTTCTGCTGTTCCTCCTTCTGTCCTTCGAGTGCGGCGTGCTCCTTTTGTCCTTTCTGCAGAAGGGTGGATTTGACGCCTCTGGTCTGCTTCAGTTGCTCATTCTTCTCATTTACGCGAGCCTGCTGCTCCTGAACAGCCTTGCCCTGAGTGCGCTGATAAGCCGCATACTGGCGCATGAAGCGCAGTCGGCGGTATATCTGGCGGAAGTCCTTACCGGAGAATATGAACATCAATTCGCTCTGAATGCCACGGCGCTTCGCCATATAGCGTATGGACTTGGCATACTCCTTCTTTCTGGCTTGCAACTGAGTTTGGAGTTCCTTGAGTTGAGTATTAAGGATACCAATATCCCCATCCAAGCGATGAATATCATGATTGATGGAGTCAATGCTCTGCCTACGACGGTCCATCTCGCCATTTATCACCATGAGTTTTCTCAGTTTCTCCTGCACCTGTGCCTTATTAGCACGGAGAGCTTGCTCCTGACGACGGATATTCTGCTTGATTTTCGCCTGCTCATTGCGCAGACCTTTAATCTCCGAATTGCTCACTTTCGCTCTTGCAGATTTGCCTTTCCTCACGTTCTTTTTCGCAGTGGTGGCAGTCTTGCGGGTGGCAGTGGTACGTTTCTTCTTTACGGTCTTTGAGGTCGTAGTCTTACGTGTCGCCGTCTTTGCCTTGCTTTGAGCGATGGACGGAGAAACAAGCGTGACTAAACACAGTAATATGATGAGCAAACGGTGCATTGTTCTTGATTTGATTTTTATTACATAGACATGAGTTTGCCGAGAATATCCTCAGCATTCACTTCCTTATATTTACCTGACAGCGTGGTCTTTGTCTCCCAATCATTGTCAGAAGTTATCTTCTTCATCTTGATGGTCATGGAGAGTTTGGCGCCATTCTTCAAGGCTCTGCTGGAAAATGAGAGCACCTGATTCATCGGAAACTGCTTCTTTCCTAAAGGCGTGAAGCCACTATACTCCCAGGAAGCGGTAGAGGAATGGGCTGTACCCTTACCAAATTCCACCTGTGCAGCGTCGATGCGACCGCTCTCCGGCGTGGTAATCCATGTGAACTGGAGGTCCTTTGACTTCATCATCACCTTGCGATTAGCCGTGGCATTCAGGTCAACGTCAAAGTTGCGAAGCACAGAATCCGTCAGACGATCAGTGTTAGGAAGGAACAACTGATTCCAGAAGAGTGCCTGAAGGGAATAGAAATCGAGTCCGTTGTCACGCAGAAAGTCGAGGTCATTATATGATGCCTTGACATATTCCTTATTGATACGATCGACCACAAGGACGTAATCAGGAGTAAACTCCAGACGACCTACCTCCATAATGCCTAAAGGGGAGAGTGTGATACGCACCACCTGATTCTTCCTCATCTGGAGTTTTCCATCGACAGAGGTCTTCTTTCCCATCGCACCGATGGTCAATCCTATCTTTGACACGATGTTCTGACTATACGTAGCATTGTCAGTCACCTTGCGTACATAGTTCAGTTTCTGTATAGCCACATGCTCTGTAGAGACAGAAGAGGAGACATTGTTTCTTTCTGTTGCCTTCTTCTGCGTAGCACATGAAGCCATGAAGAGGATAGAGGCGAAGATTATGATGTATTTCTGCATTATCATTTATTGTATTTATTTTTTCTTTTTGTTGGCAATAGTTATCTTTTTCTTGATTTCATCGGCATTTACGGTGTCGTCTTCCAATGCTTTTTTCCAGAATCCAACAGCCTCAGCGGTGAGTCCGAGTTTGATATATATGTCGCCGGCATGGTCATTGAGCACTCCAGAGACATCGTCCGGGTCGGCTTTCATCACCTGATCGATGTATATTCGCGCCTCTTCGTAGCGTTCTTCCTTATAGAGAATCCATGCGTAAGTGTCGAGGAAAGTGGCATTGTCAGGCTCTGCCTTAATGGTCTTGTAGCTCATTTGCTCTGCTCGCTTCAGGTCGCGGTTCTCGGTACAGAGGAAGTAAGCATAATTATTAAGGCACTCTATCTGGTCGGGATTATAGACCAAGCAACTGTCATACGCCATGAAAGCCTCCTTCTTACGATCCATGGAATGAAGGATGTCGCCCATAAACATATATACTTTCGACGCCATGTCGGGCGGAGTATCATCATCTATGCGCATCGCTCCATTGCGGAAAGCTTCCAGAGCGCCCTTGTCATCCTGATTAAGGTATCTGGCAAGTCCGAGATAGTAATAAAGTGCCATTTCATCGGGATTGTAAGCTATCGCCTGTTCGCATTCTTTCACCACATTCTGGTCGATGGTATCACGCCAGAGAATGTCGATAAGCTGTAGTCGCGCCTGAATATTCTCCGGACTTATATCCAGCACTTTATTGAGCGCAGCCTTGATACTGTCCTTCGGCATTCGCTTCAACTGAAGGTAAGCCACCTTCATTTCAGCCATTTCTGAAGTCTGCTGCGGAAAGGAAAGGACGCGATTGAAGATATTGAGCACGCGAGTGGAGTCGCCTCCGGCTTTCTCATTGTCCTGCACCACTTCGCGCATCAGGGTGATACGGGTGTCGGATTCCGTTCTCGGATTCTGCAATATGGCGTAAAGGAGCTTGTCAGCCTCAACTGTATTGCCCATGGAGCGATAGTAATCCATGAGAGACATCTGCGCTGGCGCATTGTCGGGCTCTTCCTTCAGCACAGCAAGATACTCCTTCCGAGCCTCTTCTTTCCTACCATTACCAAGGAGCCAGTTGCCGAGCATCACCCTGTAGCTGAGGTCATTGGGATGATTTTTCACCAGTCTGACCAGTTCTTCGTGGGCACCTTCCTGTTCTCCCATATAGGAATAGATCTGCATCTTGGTGAGAGTAAGGTCCTCGCTCTGTCCTTCGAGCACCTCAAGACGATTGAGAGCACTGAGCATTTTCTTGTAATCCTTCTGCTGAAGGTATATCTTTGACAGGATTTCTACGTAGTCACTGCGGTCTGGATACCTTTTGGCAAGGTCTTCATAGACATTGGCAGCCATAAGCATATAGTCCTGTTTTCCCTCACCACTTACCTTTTCCTCACGAGAGAGGTAGTATTGGGCAAGCCTTTCTGCAAACTCATCATTATCGGGGTCGAGGCGAAGCGCGGTCTCATAGTGTGCCTGCGCCAAGGAATCGCGTCCGAAAGCAGCCTCAAAAGGGGCTAATGCGAAGTGAGTCTCTGAGGCATAAGGATTTATCTGCAAGCAATGACGGAAGAGTTCGTACGCCTCCGTAAACTTTTCTGCCCCATTATACCTCAAGGCTTCAAGGTAGAAGTAACGGTATCGGAGCATATCATCATCCGACAGGCGCTGCTCCTGCTGGGAAACTGGCGTCTGATTCTTCTTGTCTTTCTTCCATCCGAAAGCGGAAGTGGAAAGGCATGTCAATAATATTATAATGTATATGCTTCGCATTGTCTTCTATGTCTATTATGCTTTGAGAGGGCAATCAAGATTATTTTGATAATGAATAGATAATTATCTATGTTTCTCATTCTCTCAAAAATAATCCTGAAAGCCTACTTTTATGAAATGAAATCTATCATCTACATTGCCCAGAACGCTGGATGATTACTTCGTTCCGGTATGTCCGTAGCCTCCATCGCCACGCTCTGTCTCGTCGAGTTCTTCGACAACGGTGAATTCCACCTGCTCATGACGAGCCACAACCATCTGGGCTATGCGTTCTCCTGGATTGATTACGAATGGCTCTTGCGAGAGATTGACGAGCAATGTCATCAGTTCGCCACGGTAATCTGCATCCACTGTGCCTGGAGTATTGAGCACTGTGATGCCATGCTTCAATGCGAGACCGCTGCGTGGACGTATCTGTGCCTCATAGCCTACTGGCAGAGCGATGTGCAATCCTGTAGGAATCAGACGGCGCTCCAATGGCTGAAGCGTGATTGGTTCGGTGATATTTGCACGCAAGTCCATGCCTGCGCTCTGTGGAGTGGCGTACTCTGGGAGAGGCTGAGAACCTTTATTTATTACTTTTACTTGTAGCATTTTTTATTAAATGAAGAATGTAGAATGAAGAATGAAGAATGGGAGTTACGTTTCTTTTAGTGAAAAGTGAAAAATCGCACGCGGTTATCAAGTGAAAAGTGAAAAATCGCGCTGACGCAGTTTGAGACTATTATTACACTATTGGGAGACTGGTACCGTTGAGCTTCTGATAAAAATCGAGGGCGAAGACGTCCGTCATGCCACTTACGAAGTCAATTACAGCCATAATACGCGTCTCAAGATCATCAGAATTGATGTCATACTGACTGCTTACCCTGCGCAATAGTTGCTTAGAATAAAACCTTTCAGGATGCACCGCCGCCTCTGTCATCTGCTCCATCAGCGTATTGATGATGTGATAACCAGCCAACTCTATGTCGAGAACAGGCTTACTGCGATATATTTTCGCGTATGCCGTCTCTGTACAACGCTGATATGCCAATCGTTCTCGCTCGTTCACATGGTCGATGAGTTCACCTTCGAATGTACCATCAAGTATTTCCTGCTCATGTTTCAGGAAGGCTTCTGCACATACATTCTCCAGTTTTCCTATCACACAAGCTCGCATATAGACCACCTGCTCATTGTCATCGGTCAATTCTTCGTCCTGGATTCTCTTTAAGATGCTTGCTTTCACATCGTCTTCAAAGAAACCGAGCAATAGATCTTTTGTCTCTTCAAACGATAGAATCTTGAGCTTATGGGCATCTTCGATATCCATTATCTCATAGCAAATATCGTCGGCTGCCTCTACCAGATAAACTAATGGATGACGAGCATAACGCAATGGTTCGCCATCATCGCTCAGGCGCTTCATACCTAATTCCTCTGCCACACGACGGAAGAATTCCTTCTCGGTGCTGAAAAAGCCGAATTTACCATGACTTCCTGCACATGAAGAGGCGAAAGGATACTTCACTATGGATGCGAGCATCGTGTAAGTCATGACAAAACCGCCCTTTCTTCTGCCACAAAAGCGATGAGTAAGGAGGCGGAAAGCATTGGCATTGCCTTCGAAATGCGTGATATCATCCCAGAAATCACGATTGAGCAACGGCTTGAGAGCCGCGCCTTTTCCTTCCGTAAAGAATGTCTGGAGTGCTTTCTCTCCTGAATGTCCGAAAGGAGGATTGCCCATATCATGCGCTAAGCACGCCGTAGCCACCACCGTACCAATCTCTTCTATCAGCGTTCCGGCAAATTCCGGATGGCGCCGTATCACATTCCTTGCCACGTCATTGCCAAGGGACATACCGACACTTGCCACCTCAAGACTGTGCGTAAGGCGGTTATGGACGAAGATACTTCCCGGCAAAGGGAACACCTGCGTCTTGTTTTGCAGTCGGCGAAACGGTGCAGAGAAAATGAGACGGTCATAGTCTCTCTTAAATTCAGAGCGGTCATCATGACGCTCCGTGTGGCGATTCTCTTGTCCGAGGCGCTTTGTGGATATGAGTTGTTGCCAGTTCATGCGATACGATGTAAGGTTTCACGCTCAGTAGATGGCTAAAGAATCACACGAATATCCTTAACCATCTACCTATGATTATTATCACTTACTTACGCCAAAAGCTTCTTTACGATTTCGGAAATCTTCTTTCCATCAGCCTTGCCAGCGAGTTGCTTGCTCGCAATGCCCATCACTTTGCCCATTTCCTTCATGCTCTGGGCACCAGTCTGCGCAATAATCTCCTTGACCACAGCCTCTATTTCTTCCTCAGACATCTGCTTTGGGAGGTAAGACTCTATCACATTGACCTGTGCCATCTCCTCTTCTGCGAGGTCTGGACGATTCTGTGAGGTATAGAGATCAGCAGAATCATGACCCTGCTTGGCAAGTTTCTGGAGTATCTTGAGTGCCTGTGCATCTTCGAGAGTATCGTTAGCACCTGGCGCTGTCTTTGCTTCGATGAACACTTTCTTAATGTTACGCAATGCTTCGAGGCGCACCTTATCGCGTGCCTTCATTGCTTCCTTGATATCATTACTAATCTGATCGAACAACATAACTGTATATATTTAAAGGTTCAACTTACATTTTATCTTATTATATTCACGCTTTATCTTATTATATCCACGCTTTATCTTATTATATCCACGCTCTCACGTTGTAAAAGCATGGATATCAGCCTTCTTTTTGCCTTTAGAAGCAGATTATATCCGGCGTAGTGTTACTGCTTTGTGCAGTCTCTTCCGGCATAATCTGAGTGGTGAGTGAGAGACGGCGAAGCTCTTCCAACTGCTGGCGTGTACGTTTAGAAGTAGGAATATTCTCCACCTGGAGGATAATATCTTCGTTATCGAGGTCTTCCGGCTCAAAGAGGAATATCTGTGGGCGGTTCTTATATTGAGGATTATTCTCATTAGGACCGTAATAATGGTCGCGACGCTCACGTCTTCTGTTACGTATTTCTTCCTCAGCAGCCTGTCTTGCCAATTCTTCCTGACTCTGATGAGTACGACGATGCGTTGTCATTCCATCTATATCATTGATGCCAAAGCCAGTAGCAAGGATGGTGACTTTCACCTTTTCGCCAAGAGTTGGGTCGAGGGCAAGTCCCCATTTGATTTCAAAGTCACGTCCAAACTTGTCCATAAAGTCATTGACGTCACCCATTTCGTCCATCATCAGTCCCTGACAATCCTTGTCATTACTGTGGAAAGAGATAGAGAGCAGAATGCGCTTGGCATTGAAAATATCGTTATCATTGAGCAATGGTGAGTTGAGAGCATCGTCTATAGCGTGTCTTACGCGTCCATCGCCCTCGCCATATCCTGTACTCATGATTGCTACACCGCCGTCCTTGAGCACAGTCTTCACGTCATTGAAGTCGAGATTGATAAGTCCATGCACTGTGATAATCTCAGCAATACTCTTTGCTGCCACGCTGAGAGTGTCGTCTGCTTTGCCAAATGCCTTCAAGATAGGGAGCTCACCGTAGATACGACGCAGTCTTTCATTATTGATAACGAGGAGTGCATCGACATTCTTAGCCATCTCTTCTACACCGTCGAGTGCCTGATCTATCTTTCTCGCGCCTTCAAAACGGAAAGGAATAGTCACGATACCAACGGTAAGAATGCCCATGCTCTTTGACTCGCGGGCAATGACAGGAGCAGCACCAGTACCTGTTCCGCCACCCATACCTGCGGTAATGAATGTCATCTTCGTACCATCATCGAGCATACGATGTATCTCGTCGAGGGTTTCTTCAGCAGCTTCGCGTGCCTTTTCAGGACGATTGCCTGCTCCGAGGCCTTCCTTTCCCAACTGCAAATGCACCGGAACTGGCGAATCATTCAGCGCCTGAGCGTCGGTATTGCAGAGCACAAATGTCACATCATGTATGCCTTCACGATACATATGGTTGACAGCGTTTCCACCACCACCACCTACACCAATGACCTTGATGATGCTATTGTCTTTATCTTCCTCGCCAAAGTCGAGGATATTGTTTTTATATTCTGCCATATTATTACGATTCTTAACTATTATATATATATGTGTAGATGATTATTCATCTTCATCTGCTACGAAGTTCTTTATCCAATTCATCAGTTTATTGCCTATTCCTGGCTTCTTTTCGCGAGCTTCCTTCTCCTGCTGCTTGCGCTCTTCTTCCTCCTGCTGCTTACGTGCTTCCTCTGCTACACGGCGTTCTTCCTCTTCTTTAGCCTTCTCAGTAGCAGTCTTTACCTTACCTGTTCCTGGCTGTTCCTCTGCTGGCTTGGCTGGTTTTGCAGTGTCTTCTGCAACAGGAACTGGCTGATTAGCATCGAAGATATCCTTCTGTGGAACGACTTCAGGGCCGGCACAGTTGATTTCTCCCTTAGCCAGAATACTGAGAATAGTATTCATCATGCCATTGGAAGCAGTCACATCTGTGCTTGAAGAGTGAACTTTGAATGTCACATTCTTGGCAATGCGCACCTTAGCGATATGGGTATGATTGCGGAAAGCCTCATCAATATTCTTCATATTGCTTGCTCCGCCGGTGAGGATAATGCCAGCCACGAGCTTGTCTGTGAGCTCTTCTGGCACTTGATGCCAGACATTCTGTACGATTTCCTGCACACGTCCCTCTACCAACTCAATGAATTTACGGCTCTCCACCTTACGTTCATTGTCGATATTGTAACTGACAGAAGCATCAATCTCATTGTTATCAGTGTATGCGGAAGCGTGGCGGAGCTTCATTATCTCTGCATCAGACTCCTCCATCTGCAGAGAAGCGATGTCCTTAGTGATGTTATTGCCTCCCAATGGGATAACTGCCACATGACGAAGGATATTCTTGCTGAATACCAATACGGTGGTAGTCTCGGCTCCCATATCTACGAGCATACAGCCAGAGCGCTTTTCTGTATCGGTGAGGACGCCGTCAGCGAGGGCTATAGGAGCGAGATACATCTCTGCTATCTTCACTCCTGCACGGTCAAAGCAGTTGTTCAGACTATGATAGTGCTTCTTTCGCTGCAGAATATTCAGGAAATTGCCTTCAAGATGCGAGCATTCTATGCCTACAGGCTCAAGCTGGTACTGATTATCCACCTTGTATTCCTGCGCCACAACGTCAAGAATTTCAAAGTCCTTGTACTGCATTGCGCGGTTATTGTCCATGAGTTCATTGACCATATCGGCAGTGACGAGAGCCGAGTCAGCCAAGTCTTTTACCATAACGTTGCGCACAGAGTGTATGGACTGTCCGCCCACACCGACATATACCTGTGCTATCTCCGCCTTCATGGCGGTCTTCAGTCTGGAGATAACATTGGTAATACACTGCACTGTCTTGTCAGCGTTATAGACAACACCCTTTCGGATGCACGCGGTAGAGTCCTCTTTTACTACTGCATTGACAGTAAAACTGCCGTCATGGTTCTTTTGTCCGGCAATACCAGTAATCTTTGTTGAGCCAAGTTCGATGGCTACGATGAAATTCTTTGAAGGCATATACTGATCAGAATTTTAATGTTTTGACTTTTTTGTTGAAGATTTCTCACTCTTTGCGTCAGACTTTTTCTTGCTCTTGTCTTTCTTTTCCTGCTTCTTTTCCACAGACTTTTCTGACTTGGAAGAAGACTTCTCCGATTTGGATGATTTCTTATCTGACTTAGAGGTTGTCTTCTCTGACTTGGAAGAAGGCTTGTTCTCAGACTTCACAGCAGACTTTTTATCTGCCTTTTCCTCTGTCTTATTTGGTTCGGCAGCAGGCTTTTTGTCTGCATCCTCTTTCTTTCCATCCTCTGCTGACGAGGTAGAAGGTTGGTCTGTAGGTTGTGGTGTCTGCACGACTACAGGGATAGGCTTGGCATGCTTGCTCAAATCACGGCGTGTACAGATGACCTGATTAGGGTATTCGAGCAAGATATATGAATATTTATTCCATCCTGCCACCTGTAATCCATAGCGATAGAAGAGGTCCATACGATGAAGTTGGTTTGCCACAAACTCAGAGACGAGCTGCTGTCTGCGCTCCTTATTTCTGTGATTAGGCAGTTCTCCGATGTTGATGATATGCTCTCCTACTCTTGGCACCAATTCTATCGTGCGGTCATTGAGCATATTTATCTGCTCTATCTGGTTTCTCCAGAAGTCATCATCCATGATTACCTTTGCCAGAATACTAAGGTATCGGCATGCGAAATACCTGCTAATATGTCCCGTTACGATAATCATGTCGGATGTGTATTGAGAGTTTGGCATCACTCCGCCATTGTCATCGATGTAGTAATCATCCCCATTGTCAGCTTTGACTCTCATCACTGGTGTGCGCTGTGTCAAGGTAATATTGACGTATCCCTCGTTAGTGATGTAGCATTGTGCCGTTTTCACAAAGGCAGTATGCAGCAATAGGTTTTCTATTCCACGCGTATTTATGTCCTTTACCTTCTTGGAGAGCGGGTAAAGAGAGTGGGATTCCAGGAGATGTTTTACCTCAGCCGTCTTGAGGAAACCGTTTTCATTCTCATCCTCGATATTTATATCCACCTTGATACACACCTTATTGGCCTCATCGGGCTTATTCCATGAGACCATAGCAAAGCCAAGGTAGATAAATATAATTATATCCACCATGACAAGCAGGCAATATTTCCAGTTGATTCTTATTTTCATTTACCGTATGAGATTGGCGTCTCTACTCTATGACTGCCTTTCCTTATTCTCTATGATAGCCGCAATTTCCGGCATATAATTGTCGAGATCACCGGCACCGAGGATGATGAGCACATCGAAATCTCTTTGCTTTACGAGGTCGAGAACGTCCTTCTTATTGATGATACTCTTCTCTATTCCCTCGCGGAGGTTGTCGTATATGAGTTTGGATGTTACG
Organism: uncultured Prevotella sp.; assembly: GCA_900548195.1. Taxonomy (GTDB): domain Bacteria; phylum Bacteroidota; class Bacteroidia; order Bacteroidales; family Bacteroidaceae; genus Prevotella. The sequence continues at coordinate 15,477 of URJQ01000022.1, read as the reverse complement.
CCTTCGATAGGCAATTCGCGTGCAGGATATATCTCTGTGAGTATTACTTCATCCAGTTGTGACAGCGCATCAGCGAATTCTTTATAGAAATCACGTGTGCGAGTATATAGATGTGGCTGGAAGATAGCTGTGATATGACGGTCCTTATAGACCTCTCTCATGCTCTTTACACTCTGGTATATCTCCTTAGGATGGTGTGCATAATCAGAGAGGAGGACGTGCTTTGCATTGCGAATGCGGAAATCGAAGCGACGGTCAACGCCCTTGTATGTCATCATACCATAGCGAATCTCGTCGGCAGTGCATCCATTCAACTGTGCCATTGCCATTGCTGCAATGCCATTGTCGATGTTGATAGGCACTGGCTGTCCGAGGTTTATGCCTGTGATATTCTCTATAGGCGAGATAAAGTCGAAGGTAATCTCTCCATTCTCTATCTTTATATTCTCTGCATGGAAGTCTCCATGCTCGATGGAGTAGGTATATGTGCGTACACCTTCCTGCACATCAGGCTGCATCTCCAGTCCTTCGTGGATGATGAGAGCGCCCCCTGGCTGGATGAGAGTGGTGTAATGGCGGAATGATTCGAGGTATGCCTCCTTCGTGCCATATATATCCAGATGGTCAGGATCGGTGGCAGTGATGACAGACATCCATGGTCTCAGCCAATGGAAAGAGCGGTCAAACTCGTCGGCTTCTATCACCACATAGTCTGAATGGTCAGAGAGGATATAGTTGGAACCGTAATTTTTGGAAATTCCGCCAAGGAAAGCATTACAGTCTGGAGCGCTTTGGTGCATGATATGCGCACACATCGTGGAGGTAGTGGTCTTTCCATGCGTGCCAGCAAAGCAGAGCCCTTTATGCGACCTGGTCAGTGTGCCGAGAACCTGGGCGCGCTTCTGAATGTCGAAACCGCCGTTGCGGAAATACTGCAGTTCTGCATGTTCTTCCGGAATGGCAGGAGTAAACACTACGAGACAATGTTTTTTGTCACGACATGCCTGCGGTATCTCATCCACATTCTCTTCATAATGGATGAGCATTCCTTCCTTTTCGAGCTGCTTTGTCAATGCGGATGGGGTCTTGTCATATCCTGCTACTACTAATCCTTTGCGGATAAAGTAACGTGCTATGGCTGACATTCCTATGCCACCTGCTCCTACGAAATATACTGACTTTATATCTTTGGTGTTCATTTTTGTTGTTTGTTTATTGTTGTTGCGGCGGGGGCTAGTCATATCGGGCGTAAAAGCACCCGACACAGTGGCTGGCTTCGCCTTGGTTGGGGAGGCTTGTTGCCTTGATGGAATGGCTATTTCTTTGCTAATTTCAGAACTTCCTCGGCTATGACCTCAGCGCTATTGTGATAAGCTAACTTATATACTTCCTTCTCGATGGATGCTATTTTCTCCTTATCAGCCACTAATGCTATTGCTTCATCTACGAGGACAGCGCGTGAATCCTTGTCTGCTACGAAGATAGCGGCACTCTTGTCAGAGAGAGCACGAGCATTCTTGGTCTGATGGTCTTCGGCTACATTAGGAGAAGGCACGAGAATAGACGCCTTGCTGAGAAGGCATAGCTCACTGATGGAACTGGCTCCGGCACGGCTTATGACGATATCAGCGGCACGATATGCAGTCGCCATATCACTGATAAATGCCTGCGGCTTTACCAATTTCGCATTCTTTTCCTTGGCAATGCGCTGACATTCTTCAGCATAGTATTTACCTGTCTGCCATACAACTTGTATGCCAGCCTTCTCAAACTTCTCTATTCCGCCAGCAATAGAGTCGTTTATGGTGCGAGCACCGAGAGAGCCTCCTATTACAAGGATGGTAGGACGGTCGGCTTCGAGTCCCATAGCCTGGCGTGCCTCAGCCTTTGTCATGTTATTATCGAGCAAAGCCTGGCGCACTGGGTTACCAGTCTTGATGATACGGTCAGCCGGGAAGAATCTTTCCATGCCGTCATAAGCCACGCATATCTTCTCTGCCTTTTTGGCAAGTGACTTATTTGTCACGCCAGCATACGAATTCTGTTCCTGTATAAGGCAAGGTATTCCCATGCTATAAGCAGCATTCAGGGTAGGAGCAGAAGCATATCCCCCCACTCCGACAGCGACGTCAGGATGGAAATCGCGTATTATCTTCTTCACCTGCGAGCGACTTTTGATGAAATCCATCATCACTCCGATGTTCTTCGGGCTCCAGAGAGGGCGTATAAGTCCGCGTACTGGGAGTCCTATGATTTCGTATCCAGCCGCAGGAACGCGTTCCATCTCCATGCGTCCTTTAGCACCTACGAAGAGGATTTTAGCGTCTGGGCGCAGTGCCTTGATAGCATTAGCTATAGAAACAGCAGGGAATATATGGCCACCAGTGCCACCTCCGCTGACGATAATTCTAAGTTCCTTGTCCATATCTTATAGAAGTTAAGGAGTTGTTTTCTTTATTTTTTTGTTCGGGAATAATTCCTTCACCTTATTATATTATACGCTTTAGACCCTGAAAAGGGGCATTTCCATTTCATATTGTCTCGCTGACAGAGGAAAGCAGTATTGCCTCAAGCCTGTACTACGTCCGTCACGGCCTTCTGCTCTGAAGGAGTTTCTTTCGTAGGAGCATCCTTCTTGGCAGCCGTTCTGCTTATACTTAGTATGACACCGAGGTATGCACAGTTGATGATGGACGACGTACCACCTCGGCTAATCAGCGGTAGTGGCTGTCCGGTGATAGGTACTATTCCCACAGCAACGCTCATATTAAACAGTGCCTGCGTGACTATCAGCAATGCGAGTCCCATAGCGAGATAAGCCGGGAATGGGTTTTTACAGTTCTTGGCTATGGTATTGGTGCGATAGAGCAAAACTATATACAGGAAAGCTACGATTATTGCACCGAACAATCCGAACTCTTCCACGATGATAGCATAGATAAAGTCGGAATAAGCCTGCGGGAGGAAGTCGCGCTGAACCGAGTTTCCTGGTCCTTTACCCACGATATTGGAAGAGACGATAGCGATTCTGGAATATCCTACCTGGCTGTTTTTGTCGAGGTCATAATCCTCTGGCGGTATGTCTCTCTTGTCAAAGAAGCCTAAAATACGTCCTTTCCATGTGTCAGAACGGTGGGTAAACTTCTCCCAAGCTGAAGGTTTTTCTTTTTTCTCATACTTCTTGAGATGCGCTTCTGGAATGGAAGAGATGTCAACGCCTTGCAACCGCGCTACGGATGAAACTTCTGTAAGGTGCATTTCGTCCTTATCTTGCATCTGTTTATCCGACGGTGAGTGTCCCACCATGAGGATAAATGCCATTGCCAAAGCCACCAACAGTAAGACGGCAGAAACAAGATAACCTAATTGCTTCATCGGAACGCGCCCGATTAGCATCATCAGGAATACGACGAATGCCAGCATAGCAGCCGTGGAAAGGTTTTCTGGGACGATTGGAAGTATCAGGAATAAGCTTGCTATGAGGATGTATTTCATCGTCTGTGGAGCAGCTCCATCCTTTGTCTGCATCGCACTTAGTATCTGCGCCGTGACGAAAACCATCGCCGCTTTTCCTAATTCTGACGGCTGAATATTTATCGAACCTAATGAAATCCATCGTGAAGCGTCATTCTCTGACACACCGAAGAAGAGGACGAAGATAAGCATCGGGACGGCAACAATAGAGAGAACAGGCGTTACGAGCTTGAAGTAACGACACTTGATATTCACCAACGTAATCATCACAAAGATGCCGATACCAAGACGAAAAGCATGAGCTACCGCTGCACTCCAATAGTTTCCCGACCTATAGCCGAGGGTAGAGGATGCGGAATACACCTCCACTATGCTGATGACGCACAGCAGAAGAAAAACGATCCATATCACTTTGTCGCCTTTGAACAGTTTGTTCAGTTTCTCAAACGATGCCAATTGGAGTACCTTTCTTTGTTATTGTTGTTATATTGTTACGATTAAAGCGTTTCAATACATGCACTGAAATACCTTCGAGCCTCATGGTCCAGCCAGCTGCATCCGCCATCCGGGAGAGCCCTGACGGATGTATGCCGCTTAGAGACTTTTGACATTCTCGCGGAATTGCTCGCCTCTATCCTCCATATTCTTGAAGAGGTCGAAGCTGGCACAGCATGGACTGAGCAGTACGGCGTCACCTTTCTTTGCCATTTTATGACAAGCCTCAACGCAATCCTTCATGGAATGTGTGTCGGCTTTCGGCATATCGAGGTCATCGAAGGCAGCATGAAGCTTGCTGTTGTCTGCTCCGAGATAGACTATTCCTGCGCATTTCTTAGCCACGAGCTGATGGATGGTGGAGTAATCATTACCCTTATCCTTGCCTCCTACAATGAGGATAGTAGAACGCTCCATAGCTTCGAGTGCCACTTTGCACGCGTCCACGTTAGTGGCTTTTGAGTCATTGATATATAGGATGCCGTCTTTCTCGCTGACGCGCTCCAGTCTATGCTCCACTCCAGGGAATGTCTCAAGACACTGGCGTATGATTTTCTCATCTATGCCTACCTGCATTGTGGCGAGATAAGCGGCGAGAGCATTGCGCTTATTGTGCTGTCCCATCTGCGAGAAGGTCAGCTGGAAGCGTTCAAAATCGCTGTCTTCAAAGCCCATCAGGGAAGGATGTCCTGGATGAACAGGGCGTGAAGACGGTGTAGGCTGCGGTGCATATCCCTGCTGTCGCTTTGACAGTTCCTCGATGATGTGGTCATCCTGTGCCCAATAGACGAAGGTCTCGTCAGGAGTCTGGTTTTGGATGATGCGCATCTTGGAGTCGGTATAGTTCTGCATAGCGCCTTCTTCACCGAGCTCTGCCAGCCCATAGCGGTCGAGATGGTCAGGCGTGATGTTCATCAGCACGCTGATATCAGCGCGGAAATCATACATATTATCGAGCTGGAACGAACTGATCTCAAGCACATACCAGTCATGATCGCCTTCAGCCACTTGTAGAGCGAAGCTTCTTCCGATGTTTCCGGCAAGTCCTACGTCGCGTCCCGACTTCTGCATGATATAGTAGATGAGCGATGTGGTGGTAGTCTTTCCATTGCTTCCTGTGATACAGATGCACTTGCCACGACTGTAACGCTTTGCAAATTCCAGTTCGCTGAGGATAGGAGTATGCAGAGAGATGAGTTTCTGGACGAGGGGTGCAGTGTCAGGAATGCCTGGGCTTTTCACCACTTCATTTGCCGAAAGGATTTCTTCCTCCGTGTGATGACCTTCTTCCCAACGGATATTATGCTCGTTGAGCTTTTGCTTGTAGTTGTCCTTGATTGTGCCCATATCTGACACAAAGACGTCATAGCCCTGCTTCTGAGCGAGGATTGCCGTTCCCACTCCGCTCTCTCCGGCTCCTAAAACTGCTAATTTCATATTTTATTTCTTTTATTTCTTTACTTTATATTGTGCAACTTCTGTAGCCACACCCTTTATCTTACCTTCAGGGTAATGATTGCCAAAGCGGCGAGGAGAACTGTGATAATCCAGAATCTTGTGGTAATCTTTGACTCCAGCCAGCAGCCTTTAGGCCACTTTAAGATGTATTTTGCATCTGGAATGAGCTGCTCTGGCTTTACTCTGAACGTGTCATGAATTGGGGCACGCTTGAAGAATCTGATTTTCTTTCCACGCTTATTGCCGAATTTTGCTGTCTGCACCTGAAGCATTACGCTGATGCTCTCTATGAAGAAGATGAAGCAGAGTATCGGGATAAGCAATTCCTTATGGATGATAATAGCCGTTACGGCAATGATTCCGCCAATGGCAAGTGAACCTGTATCGCCCATAAAGACCTGTGCTGGATAAGCATTGTACCACAGGAAACCGATGAGTGCGCCCACGAAAGCACAGAGGAAGATTACCAATTCCTGCGACTCTGGTATGTACATGATGTCGAAATATGCCGCATATCCTATGTGGCTGGAGACGTAGGCGAGTATTCCGAGGGCGACACAGATGATAGCCGAGTTGCCGGCACACATGCCATCCATTCCATCATTGAGGTTACTGCCATTACTCACTGCCATTACTACGAAGGTGGTAAGGAGGACAAAGAATATCCAAGTGGCTGCACTCTTGTACTTTCCGAGCCATGTAAACATGGTGGAATAGTCGAGATTATTATGCTTTACGAACGGAATCGTGGTGGCTGTAGCCTTTACCGGTTCGCTCTTATGCACCACAATCTCTGTACCTTGCTTAGTGTAGGACACGTTCTCACGCATCACTGCATCCGGACTTGCCCAGAGTGTGAGTCCTACTATCAGTCCGAGGGCTGCCTGACCGATGAGCTTGTAGATAGGTCGGAGTCCGTCTTTTGTCACCTTCATCTTGATGTAGTCATCTGCAAAGCCTATTGCTCCGAGCCAGACGGTGGTGACAAGCATCAGAATCATGTAGATATTACGCAGTCTTCCGAAGAGAAGGCATGGCACAATGGTGGCTACGAGGATGATGATGCCTCCCATTGTAGGGACGCCTTTCTTTCCTACATTATACGGATCAATGGATTCATCGCGCTGGGTCTCAGTGACATTGTTTCGCTTCATCCATTTGATGAAGTACTCGCCAAACCATACTGAGATGACAAGCGAGAGTATCAGCGCGAGGAGCGAGCGGAAGGAGATGTAGCTCCACATACCCGAACCGGGAATATCCCACTGCTCTAAGAATCTGAAGAAGTAATACAGCATTTTTCTTTTTCTTTGCTTTGGTTATTTTTGCTTACTATTGTTGATATAATCGGGCGGTAACGCGCCCGACACAGGGGCTGTCTGACGACATTGGGGGATTGCCTTTATCACCCTTTCGGGTTACTCTGCGAAGGCATTGCGCACCTCTTCACGGTCGTCGAAATGATGCTTTACTCCCTTTATTTCCTGATAATCCTCGTGACCCTTGCCTGCAATGAGAATCACGTCGCCCTTTTCTGCCATCATTACCGCTGTGCGGATGGCCTCGTGACGGTCAGTGATGCTGACGACTTTCTTCATCTGCTGCTTATCAAGCCCTGCCAGCATGTCGTTGATGATGTCCTGTGGCTCTTCAAAGCGTGGGTTGTCACTGGTGATAATGACGCGGTCGCTCTGCTTGACAGCCTCTTGCGCCATAAGCGGACGCTTGCCTTTATCGCGGTTGCCACCTGCTCCGCAGACTGTAATAATCTTTCCTGACTTTCCTTCCATCACCTCATGGATGGCATTGAGCACATTTTCAATGGCATCTGGAGTGTGGGCATAATCCACGAGAGCTGTCACTCCGTTGGCTGAACGGATTGGTTCGAGGCGTCCTGCCACGCTCTTCAGCGTGCTGAGCACCACGAGTACATCCTCTGGATTCTTGCCGAGCATTACGGCAGCTCCATATACTGCGAGGAGATTACTTACATTAAACTTACCAATAAACTGCACTCCGACCTCCTGTCCATTGACTTCGAGATACATTCCCTCAAAGTGGCACTCGATGATTTTAGCATGGAAATCAGCGAGGGTGCGTATGGAATAGGTCTTGACAGTCGCCTTGGTGTTCTGTGTCATCACCATTCCGTTCTTGTCATCGGCATTGGTAATGGCGAAGGCACCTTTAGGAAGGTCGTCAAAGAACTTCTTCTTCGCATTGCGATAGTTTTCGAATGTCTTATGATAATCGAGGTGATCGCGTGTGAGATTGGTGAATATTCCGCCGGCGAAGGTCAGTCCTCCGATACGCTTCTGAGCGATAGCGTGGCTGGAGCATTCCATGAAAGCATACTCACATCCTGCCTCCACCATCTCAGCGAGCAAGGCATTGAGCTCGATAGGGTCTGGAGTGGTGTGGTCGGTATGGTGTGGTTCGCCATCGACATAGTTGCAGACAGTGGAGAGAAGTCCGCATTTATGTCCCATCTTACGGAACATATTATATAATAAGGTGGCGATAGTGGTCTTTCCATTCGTTCCTGTCACACCTACGAGCTTGAGTTTCTTGGTTGGGTCACCATTGAAATCAGTAGCGACTTGTCCTACTACATCCTCGCAGTCAGCCACCTTTACATAGGTCACTCCCTCGGCAAGATGCTCTGGCAGTTGCTCGCAAAGCACAGCGACAGCACCCTGCTCTATGGCTTTTGGTATGAATTTATGTCCATCCACTTGCGTTCCGCGCATTGCGATGAAGAGGTGTCCCTCTTCGATGCGGCGGGAATCAATGTTTACGCCCTTTATCTCACAGTCTGCATTGCCATGAATGCTGATAGTGGCAATATTCCTCAGAAGGTCATTTAGTTTCATATTTATATTCTGTTTTCTTGTTTTATTCTCTTTATGGAAAGCGAAATAGAGTGCTGTAAGCATTTGGATTATTCCATTTCCAGAGTCACCCGAGCGCCCCGACGATATGGTTTTCCGTAGGCGATGCTCTGCTGATGCACCTTTCCTCTTCCTTTTATTATGACTTTCAGTCCTCTTGACTCAAGGAGATAGACGGCGTCGCGAGCTCCCATTCCCATGACATCCGGCATGATGCCTTCTGGCGTCATAGGAACCTTACTGAGCTTCACCTCCTTGGTCTCCTTCTCTGCAGTGCCCCAGATAGGATTACCTGTGGCATAGCTGCCGCTCCATTCGGTCGTGGTCTTGAGTCCGAGATGTGACAACACATAGTCTGCCGCCAGGATATTTCCGCTCTTCACCTCTGGAACGAAGCATGAGAGCGAGTCGCGTGAGGACGAGACGTCATAGCGCACATTGCGTGCCATGATACCTTCGGCAATGTCATGAAAGACCTGTCCGCTCATCAATCCGCCGGAAGCAGGAAGTCCTGATTTCTGAATGCAGACGATACAACTGTACTTCGGCTTTACAGGATTGCCATCAGCATCCTTGCCTGAAGGGAAGTAGCCACAGAAACTGAGGAGGTAATCCACTGTGCCCGACTTATAACTGCCGTTGTGTGCCTTCTGCGCTGTTCCGGTCTTGCCTGATACATGGAATGACTTTGAGCCTGCTGTCTTACCCAATCCTACGTGTACCACCTTATATAATATATCCTGTATCACTCCGATGGAGGCTGGATTCTTACATATCTGATTCTTGATGACCTGGACAGGGAACTCCTTTATCACCTCTCCGTCCTTCTCTATCCTGCTGACAAAGCGTGGGCGCACCATCTTTCCGCCGTTGGCTATGGCGTTATAGAATGTGAGAGTGGATATAGGTGGCACCTGCGTCTCATAGCCGATACTCATCCACGGCAGCGCCGTCTTGCTCCAGTTTGCCCAATGTCTGCCCGTCTTGTCCTTCCTTGGATGGCGCACACGCGGTGCTTCATACTCTGGGAATGGCAGTTTCAGGTCGGTGGCAAGTCCGAGGCGATGGATTCCATCCACGAATTTTCCTGGGTTATCACCGTAGAACTTGTCTATCAGCCAACTGACTCCGATATTGGAACTGACCTGAAGTATGCGTGAGACATTGATATCTCCGTAACCTCCACGGTGCCAGTTATGGTCGCGCATCTTTGCTCCGTGCATCTCCATAATGCCACATCCTGTGTGGACGATGCAGTTGGCTGTATCCTTGATGTATCCATCGTCGATGGCGGTGAGGATACTTGCCGTCTTGAATACTGAGCCTGGCTCAAGCAAGTCGGCAATGGCATGGTTACGTCCTTCGTAATATCTGCCGAGGGAATCTTTGTCGAGATTGACCATTGCCTTTATATCACCTGTCTCTACCTCCATCACTATTGCCACTCCGGTGTAAGCCTTATCCTTGATAAGCTCTTTCTTGAGCGAGCGTTCTGCCAGGTCTTGCACGAAGACGTCTATGGTGGAGACGAGATCTGCGCCATCCACGGCGGCGGTATCGCTGATATTGATAAACTTGTTGAGCACCTTTCGTCTGTGCTTGATGCCCGGTGTGCCGGCAAGGATGGTGTCATAGGCAAGTTCCAGTCCTGAGTATGCCTTTCCACTTTCCTTGTAAGCAGCTCCCACGATGGATGAAGCGAGACTGCCATAAGGGCGATTTCTGACCATCAGCTCTACGCCGCTGAATCCGCTGCGATAAGGCCCGAGACAGAAGATAGGCAACTCCTTCAGCTGCTTGTATGTCATATAGTCGATGCGTCGCTTCCAGATAGGATAGCAGCGCTTACGTCTTCCTTTGGAGTCGATGTAGGCATAAGCGGCCTCAAGCGAGTCGAGAAAAGCCTTGGCTGAGCGTGAAGGAAACACGCGGTGAAGTCCTTCGCACAGTGCCAGCAGGTCTTTCGTAGGACGACCTAATGAGTCATGCCAGAGCGTATCGCACTTGGAATCGCGGATAGCCTGGAAATCCATATACACTCTATACTCTGGAAGGTTGCACGCAAGGGGTTGGTTGCCTGCGGCGAGTATGTTTCCACGCAACGGATTTACGAGTACGCTGTCGAGTCTCACCTTGGCAGCGACTGTCTGCCAATACGTTTTCTGCACCGTCATGATGTAACCTGCTCGTAATACCACAACGACGGCAAGAAACGTCATAATCGCCGCTACCACGCGGTAACGACGCATAGATTTTCTATTGTCGAATTCTTGCTTCACTGTTCTGGTATATTTATCTTGTATGGAGGCTCGGTAGGGATAAGCAGCGTACTGTCTCCCCTATGCGAGAGCATCTCCAGAATGTTACTTTCACGGCTTTTCTCCGTCAATATGCTGTTATAGACGGTAGCCTTATAGCGCACTGAGATGAGCGTCCTTTCGAGTTGGTCGATTTCCACCATCTGCTTCTGGCACTGATAACGACACGTTATATATATAATGAGGAAAACTGCAATTAGAATCACCAGTTTCACCTGTCGCAGAAAGAGCGTCGCAACGAGCGTGCCTCCAAGCACCTTGCTCAGCGAGAAGTTCTTCGGCGACCCGGTTTCGCCCTCATGCACCTCCTTGCGGATGATGTCCTCTATGGTCGGTTGGGGCTGTTCCGGCTGTTCAGAGTCGTCATCTTCCTGTGCAGGCACAGGCTCATCCTCCTGCTGAAGTGCTGGGGCAGGAGTCTCCTCCACAGTCGTTTCGTCCGGCTGTGCAGGATTTATGATAAGATTGACGTCTTTTTCCTCTTGTTTCATTGCTTTTCTGCTATTCTTAATTTTGCACTTCTTGACCGCGGATTGTCAGTTAGTTCTTCCTCACAAGGGATGATAACTTTATTGTTCACTGCCTTGTAAGGGGTAGAAACCCTGCCGTAGAAGTCCTCATTGCGATGTCCTTCGGGATTACCTGTCTTGATGATATTCTTTACTATCCTGTCTTCGAGCGAGTGATAGGTGATGACAGAGAGCCTTCCGCCCTCGCCGAGCCACTCCGTAGCCGCCTGGAGCATCTCGCGAAGCGCATCCATCTCATGGTTGACTTCTATGCGGAGCGCTTGGAAGAGCTTCGCCATGTCCTTCTTCTCACGCTCGCGCTTGAAGAATGGATCCACCACTTTGAGGAAATCGCTCGTCGTCTTTATCAGTCCCGACTGTCGCTGTTTCACTATTGCCGAAGCTATTCGGCGCGACGTCTTCAGTTCTCCATAGAGATAGAAGATGTCTGCCAATTGACTTTCTTCGTATGTATTGACTACGTCGGCTGCGGTCAGTCCGGCGCGTCTGTTCATTCTCATGTCGAGCGGAGCGTCAAAGCGGAAGCTAAACCCTCGCGTCTCGTCATCGAAATGGTGGGAACTGACTCCCAAATCGGCAAGGAGTCCGTCGATATGATCCACGCCATAGTAGCGCATCCAGTTGTCGAGGTAGCGGAAATTGCTTCGCACAAAGGTGAAATTCTCTGGCGCATCACCGATATTCTGCTCGGCATCTGGGTCTTGGTCAAAACTAAACAACCTTCCTGTACCATCGAGGCGACGCAATATCTCACGGCTATGTCCGCCTCCTCCGAAAGTAACATCCACATAGATGCCTCCCGGACGGATATCGAGACCGTCAATACTCTCATTCAATAGCACTGGAATGTGATACATAGTTGATTTGTTGTTTTGTTATTTAGTTGTTTTGTTGTTTTGAAAACAGCCCGAGCACTTTAGCATTCAAGCCTTTATATTCTCACTCTGACGAGCATCATAAGTCACTCGTCACACTGTCAACGGCGCGTCGGCAAAAGAATCTCCCATCAATCCCTCAAGGGCTTTGCCAAACTCCTGCTCATCCATATAAGGCGCGGAAGCTCCGTCTGAAGGCCACACCTCAATGGTGTCGCCTACGCCAAGGAAGCACACCTGAGACTGAATGCCTACCTTCTCCAGCGCTCGGCGAGAGAGAAGCATTCTGCCACTGGCATCGAGAGTCACCACTTCCACATCGGAGACAAACTGGCGGTAAATCTGCTGATGCTGCTTGTTCCAGCGATTTAGGCGTGAACGAAGAGCATCGACCTGCTCATTCCAGACACTCTCGGGATAGATGACAAGGCAGTCCTGAAACACGTCCTTTCTCACCACCACCTGCTCTTCGCCTGATGACTGCATCACCTTGCGGAAAGCGGCTGGCAGAAAGACACGGCCTTTCGCATCAACCTTCGCTTCTATGTTTCCAAGAAACCTCATTTACCGTTTATTTCAAGTTTTTCCTTTTATGCTGAAGTGGCGCTACGGACTGCACCTTTTCGGCTGTTCTTATTGCTTTATTCTCAATACGTTGCACGTAATATATAACACGCACGTTCTTATATATACGAGTTACGTTTGGCAAAGGTACAATTTTTTCCCCACTTTCCACCACTTTCCCCCACTTTTTTCTTGATATTTTTATATTTTAACTTTATTAACAAATCGCTTTCCTTACCTTTTACCCGATAAAACCCGAATAAATCGCATCGATTAAAGTGTTTTACCCTCCCCTTTTATCCCAGATGGAAAAATAGGACAATTTAATTTCCATCGTTTCACGAAATGCCTTATGATTTCATTTTTCTTCTTCAACGCATCAAATGACAGGAAATTTCGCAAGGATTTTCTATATTTTTATATTGCATTGTACATCAAGTACTTACGCAAAAGCATCATTACTGATTTTTCTTTTTCACGCTCTCGACACGTCAAAATCAAGTCACGACAGGACAATATCTATGCTTTTACATCCTAATAACATAGCTTTTACGCCCTAATATCTATGCTTTTACCCTCCAATAGCTTAGCTTTCACATTCCCTTATCCGTGCCTTTTCTTCCAAAACCACGTCTTTCGCACTCTTTTTTCTTTCTTTTTCCTTAAAATATACAAAAACTTAGCTTATTATTTCTTCCTTTTTACCAAAAAGCACCTGCCCTATTTGTAACTTTACGTTCGGGAAAAATAGGACATTTTCACTCTTCCTCTTTCGACTATTCATAATTTCCTTCTCTCGTTCATTTATTTTCACACTGAATTATAACGCATTTGTAACAACATTATTTGGTTGTTTTGAAAAAAATAACTAACTTTGCATCGTTTTTTGCGCCCGTACCTATATGATAGAAATCACTGAACATACAATCAACATCAAGAATATACTCGCCTCAAAGCTTGGCGAGAAAATGAAGTATGTACCTAAATTCCTGGTCAACTGGCTCAAAAGGATTGCCCATGAGGACGATATCAACAAAATCCTATGGGACAATAGAGGACGCGAAGGCTACGATTGGCTGGAAGGAGTCCTCAATAACCTCGACATAAAAATCAAAATCGAAGGCATCGAAAACCTTCCTTCGCAAGACGACCCAAAACGATATACTTTCGTCAGCAACCACCCTCTCGGAGGTCCCGACGGCATAGCTATCGGCGCGGTAATAGGCAGACATTTCAACAATAATTTCAGATATATCGTCAACGATATACTCATGGCTCTGCCTGGGCTTGCTCCTCTCTGCATACCGGTAAACACCACGACCAAGAAGGAGCGCTCTTTTCCCGCTGTCATCGAGGCTGGCTTTGCAAGCAACCATCACCTTCTGCTCTTTCCTGCCGGGCTCTGCTCCCGCAAAATAAACGGAAAAATTCAGGATCTGGAGTGGAAAAAGACTTTTATCACTAAAAGCATTGAGACTCATCGCGATGTGGTTCCGATTTTCTTCAGCGGACGCAACTCGGAGAAATTCTACCGCATTGCCAATATATGCAAATCACTGCATCTCAAAGTCAATGTCGCAATGCTCTATCTCGCCGATGAGACTTTCAAAAACAGTCACAAGACTTTCACCATAAAAATAGGTAAACCTATACCATACGAGACTTTCGATAAGTCTAAGAAGCCTAAGGAATGGGCTGCTTGGGTGAGACAAAAGGTCTATGAACTGTAATTCCACACCACATTTTAGCATAGAAAACACAACAACCAAATAAAGATGAACGAAGAAGAAATCATCCAACCGATTCCTAAAGAGGTGCTCATGAGCGAACTCACTCACGACAAGCAGCTCAGAATGACAAACAAGAGCAATAACGAAATATATATCGTGACAGCTCATGACTCTCCTAACGTGATGCAGGAAATCGGACGTCTGCGCGAAATAGCTTTCCGTACTGCTGGTGGCGGCACTGGAAAATGCGCCGACATCGACGAATTTGACACTTGCGAAAACTGCTACAAGCAGCTCATAGTGTGGAACCCTGAAGAGAAAGAAATCATAGGCGGATACAGATACCTCATGGGCGACGAATGGGAATACGACAAAAACGGACAGCCTATACTCGCCACAAGCCACATGTTCCATTTCTCTGACAAGTTCATCAAGGAATATGCTCCGCAGACTATCGAGCTCGGACGCTCTTGGGTGACCGTGGAATATCAGAGCAGTAAGATGGGTGCTAAGAGCCTTTTCGCCCTCGATAACCTATGGGATGGCCTCGGCGCTCTCATGGTCATCAATCCTAAGATGCGCTATTACTTCGGAAAGATGACGATGTACCCAAGCTACATCCGCTCGGGACGTGACATGATCCTCTATTTCCTCAAGAAATATTTCGACGACAAGGAGGGTCTCATCACCCCAATGAAGCCTCTCAAGCTCGACACTCCAGAGGAGGAACTGGCTCAAATCTTCTGCGGACGTGATTTCAAGGAGGATTACCGCATTCTCAATGGCGGCATCCGTGCGCTCGGATTCAACATCCCACCACTCGTCAACGCATACATGAACCTCAGTCCTACTATGAAGCTCTTCGGCACTGCCATCAATTATGGCTTCGGAGACGTTGAGGAGACTGGCATTCTCATCGCTGTCGATGAGATTCTCGAAAACAAACGCGTGCGCCACATCGAGTCTTACATCAAGGAACATCCTGAAGCTATGTGGTTTACAAGTGGTGCCAACAAGATTATCTACAAGGATAAAGGCGTGTGATCGTTCATCAGAAATGAAATATCAATAAACAAAAATACATAATCCTCAAATCCGCAACCTTATAGGATGTAGTGGGACTATGCCTGAAAAGCTGCAAG
>URJQ01000021.1 GCA_900548195.1 uncultured Prevotella sp. | reverse complement strand
CGTCATATACTTTCTCTCTCCTGTCATTGCAGTGGCTGGACACGACACGGGCTCTGCCGTAGCTGCCGTTCCTGCAAAGAATGAGAAGTTCGCTTACCTCTCTTCTGGCACATGGTCGCTGATGGGAATAGAGACAAAGAAGGCTATCATCAATCATATCTCTTACGAAAGAAACTTCACAAACGAAGGCGGAATAGAGGGCACGACCCGCTTCCTCAAGAATATCTGCGGAATGTGGCTCTACGAACGTTGCCGCAAGGAATGGACTGACGCTCCAAAATCCCATCCAGAACTTATCGCAGAGGCTATGAAGCAACCTGCATTCCAGAGCATTATCAATCCTGATGACGCTTGCTTCGCAAATCCGTCTTCTATGATTGACGCTATTCAGACTTACTGTAAGGAGACCAATCAGCACGTCCCACAGGGCTATGCAGAGATATGCCGTTGCATATTCGACTCCCTTGCGCTCCGCTATCGTCAGGTATTCTCTTACCTTACAGAGATGGCTTCCTTCCCTATCGAAGTGCTCCACATCATCGGAGGTGGCTCTCTCAATGACAATCTCAATCAGTTTACTGCCAATTCATGTGGCGTGGAGGTGCTCGCAGGTCCGCAGGAAGGCACTGCCCTCGGCAATATCATGGTGCAGGCAAAGGCTGCTGGCGAAGTGAAAGACCTTTGGGATATGCGCAAAGTGATAGCAAACAGCCTCAACCTCAAGCGCTTCTCTCCTGCTGACAAGGAAATATGGGATGCAGCTTACGTGAAGTATCTCAAGATATTAAGCGCTAAAGGCTAAGCTTCAACTCTATGTTTGGAGCGTTTCTATTGTTTATTGTCTATAAAAACAAGCGATAATCACATCTCTCTCAGACAAATATCAAAACAACAAGACAACAAATCCACAAATTAACTATACAACTAAACTAATATGAAAGCAGAACTTATTTCAAAAGCTTACGAAGTAGCGAAAGAGCGCTACGCAGAAATCGGTGTTGACACAGAGAAGGTACTCAAGCAGCTTCAGGACTTCCACCTCTCCCTCCATTGCTGGCAGGCAGACGACGTAAAGGGCTTCGAGGTGCAGGCTGGCGCAATGTCTGGCGGCATACAGTCCACTGGCAACTTCCCTGGTGCAGCACGCAATATCGACGAACTCCGTCAGGACATCCTCAAGGCAAAGTCTCTTATCCCTGGTAACCACCGCCTCAACCTTCACGAAATCTACGGCGACTTCAAGGGAAAGGTAGTTGACCGCGACGAGGTTACCGTAGAATATTTCCAGTCTTGGATTGACTGGGCTAAGGAGAACAACACTCTCCTCGACTTCAATTCATCTTCTTTCTCTCATCCTAAGTCAGGATCACTCTCTCTTGCCAATCCTGATGAGGGCATACGTCAGTTCTGGGTGGAGCACACCAAGCGTTGCCGTGACATCGCAAACGCTATGGGTGAGGCACAGAATGACCCTTGTATCATGAACCTTTGGGTGCACGACGGATGCAAGGACGTAAGCGTAAACCACGCTCTCTACCGCAACACACTCAAGAAGTCACTCGATGAAATCTTCGAGAAGAAGCAGCCTATGATGAAGGACTGCATCGAAGGCAAAGTATTCGGTATCGGTCTGGAGTCATTCACAGTGGGTTCACACGACTTCTACACTGCTTATGCAGCTCAAAACGATAAACTTCTGACCATCGACACAGGTCACTATCACCCTACAGAGTCTCCTGCAGACAAGGTTTCTGCTCTTCTTCCTTTCCTCAAGGAACTCATGCTCCACGTTTCACGCCCAGTACGTTGGGACTCTGACCACGTAACTATCATGGATGACCCTACACAGGAGCTCTTCTTTGAAATCGTTCGTGCCGGCGCTCTCGACCGTGTACACTATGGTCTTGACTTCTTTGATGGTTCCATCAACCGTATCGGTGCTTATGTTATCGGTTCACGCGCCGCACAGAAGTGCATGCTCCGCGCTCTTCTTGAGCCAAGTGAGGCAATCTCTCGTCTCGAACTCGCTGGCGAAGGCTACAAGGTTCTCGCCCTCATCGAGGAGCAGAAGGCTATGCCTTGGCAGGCTGTCTATGACGAATTCTGCGTACGCAACAACGTACCTGTAGGTCAGGATTTCATCAATGACATCGACAAATACGTCGTTGACGTAACAAGCAAGAGATAATATACTTAGATAATGAAAAGTGAATAATGGATAATGGAATTATGCTTTCAGGATGTTTGTAAGCATAGGCCTTGCCATATTGAGAAACATTGCTATGTTTTCTCTATTCACTTTTCATTCTTTACATATTATATAATAAGATGAGTAAGACAAGTTCATTGAAAAGTACCATTGCGGTATCTCTCAATAATTATCTTGATGCCGGAGCCATCGTAGCAGGTGGTAGTGGCATCACTCTCTGGAAGGAGTATCTCGGACTCACAGAGATGCACCTCGGATGGATCAATGCACTCAGCGCCAACGCTCTCGGCGCTGCCATAGGAGCTATCATCGGCGGCTTCCTCGCTGACAAGTTCGGACGTAAGTTTATCTTCACATACAATCTCCTCGTCTATATGCTTGGCGTAGTAATCGTGATGCTTGCCATGAATTTCCCTATGCTTCTCGCTGGTTTCCTCATCACTGGCATATCTGTAGGTATTGGTGTTCCTGCCTCTTGGACTTACATCTCTGAGAGTTCTGAAGTCAATAACCGCGGACGTAACATCTGTATCTCGCAGATGTCATGGGCTGTGGGCCCTATGATTATCCTCCTGATGGGTATGTTTTTCGCTCCTGGGGGCATGCTTTTCGGATGGGTTCAGAGCGCTGCAGCTCTCTGCGGAGCCGACATGAGCAATATCTCCGAGGTCAATGTATTCAGCTCAAGGGTAGTATTCTTCACCCTCTTCATCATTGCTTTCATAGCATGGAATCTGCAACGCCAACTGGAAGAGAGTGCTGAGTTTGAAGCATCAAAGGCTGAATCAAAGGCAAAAGGTGAGGACACCGGACTGCTTCAGGCATTCAAAGTACTGTTTACCAATAAGGTAGCAGTAAGAACCGTAGCTTTCCTTGCTGCCATTTACCTCACTTGGAACCTCGTAGCCAGCGTGATGGGATTCTTCTCTCCACGCATTTGCGAGACAGCAGGTGGCGTAAGCAATGAGTATTCCAACTGGATGAACTGCATACAGTGGTTTATCGTGGTGGTAGTAACGCTCGGACTCTCACGCATATTCGACCGTACAAGCCATAGATTGGTGTATGTACTCGGACTCGTTTTCGCACTTTCCACATGGCTTCTCGTCGTTACTGTGGGTGTGAATAGCATGGCTACACTGTGGGCTTTCGTAATTCTTTGGGGTCTCAACAGCGGCCTTTCTGTGCAGATATTCTATGCCCTTTGGGGGTCTGAACTATTCCCAGCCAAGTTCCGCGCTGGCGCTCAGGGTCTCATGTTCTTCATCGTACGTGGTCTTTCTGCCATCTGGGGACTGGTATTCACATACATCTATGGAGAAAATGGCGAAGGCTTTACCATCGCAGCTTACTGCATGATAGCCCTCCTTGCTATCTCTCTCATAGTGGGTCTCATCGGTATGCCTGACACACGTGGAAAGAGTCTGGAGCAAATCACTAAGGAGCGCTACGGAGACAACTACTAATTGCCATTCCGAAAGCATGGAAAAGGCCATCTGAAAGCATGGAAAAGGCCATCTGAAAGTATGGGAAAAGCTATCTGAAAGCATGAAAAATGTCATCTGAAAGCAACGCTTTTACTGGCTTTTGACAAAATGAAAAAGAAAAAACTATAACAATAAAAACTAACTTCCCCGACGCTTGTTCCCGCATCACGTGGGACTATAAAGGCATATTCCCATAGTTGGGGGATTGAGGACTTTAACTATGAAAAGTATATTAGAAGGACGTCCAGGCCTTGAAGCTGTAGTAAACCAGATTGCTGAGGTGACTGGTTACCTCTGGCAAAAGGGATGGGCTGAGCGTAATGGCGGTAATATCACCGTCAATGTCACCGAGTTTATGGACGAGGAATGCAAGGCTATGCCTGCCATTGCACCGGTAAAGCAAATCGGTATGGTGCTTCCACAGCTCAAGGGTAAGTATTTCTACTGCAAAGGAACTGGCAAGCGAATGCGCGATCTCGCTCGCTGGCCTATGCAAAATGGCTCTATCGTGCGCATTTGCGACGACTGCGCAAGCTACGAAATCATTGCTGACGAACCTGTAATGCCTACCTCAGAGCTCCCTACTCACCTCGCATTGCAGAACTATCTCCTTGAGACAGGCTCATGCTATAAGGCAACTCTCCACACCCACCCTATCGAACTGGTGGCTATGTCACACATCCAGCGCTTCCTCAAAGGCGATGAGATGACACGTGTGCTTTGGTCTATGATTCCTGAGACATTGGCTTTCGCTCCTCTCGGCATAGGTATCGTGCCTTACGGTCTGCCTTCTTCCGTAGAATTGGCTGAAGCTACTCTCGAAAAGATAAAGAAGCACGACGTAGTACTCTGGGAGAAGCACGGCACTGTCGCTGTAGGTCAGGACATTATGGATGCCTTTGACCAGACCGACGTACTCTGCAAAGCCGCTAATATCTATATGTGCGCACGCAATATGGGTAGCGAACCTGATGGAATGACAGCTGAAGCAATGAAGGAAGTGCAGGATGTATTCAACCTGCCTAAGACTCGTCCTTGCTAAAAATAATACAAATCAGGTGAACATCATGTCCACCACAAAACCATATTAAGCCACGCTTCTTACGTAAAAGGAAGCGTGGCTTCTCGTTTAAGTAGGTGATCAGAATTATTTTTATAATAGCTATGCTCTATTGTGATGCAGCTACGTTCTGTAGAAGAAGGAATGATGCGGGCATCATGACTGATGAAACAGGACGTAGATGCGCACAAGAGAGTATAGATATTATAATAATGAAAAACAAATATTATTATCTATTCATTAAAAATAGTTTTGATTACCTACTTATTCTAATGCTATGGTATTGGTAAAGGGCAACCAAAAAACAACAACCGACAACCAAATCAATACTATAGTTATGCTAATAAGACCTGACAAGCGTTTTGGGATAAAAGGAAATCATTTCCACCTCTATTATTTGGTAGAATCATTTTCTTTTATTAACTTTGTACCCGATAAATTATAGGTGGGCACAAACCACTAATTTAATACATGATAAGTTAGGCGGGAATATATAAATCCCACATATACATTACACCCAAACAATGAAGAATTTAGAACATTGGAGCGAGAATATCATCATCGTGGATGCTGACTACGTGGATAAAGTAGCCTTTGACCTGATAGTCAATTTCGAGAGAATGATAGGAAGACACATCCCACAGGCTGACCTCGCACACTGGATAGACTGCATCGCCCTCGACGGAGGCATCAAGGAAAAGGAGGAAAACGAATCACAGGTAATCTTCATCCATAGCAAAGACAAAGCAGAAATGAAGAATTTCCAGCCTTCCGACTTCTCCGAAAATCTCAACGGCAAAGCTTTCAAAGACAATCTCGGCGAGTTTATCATGAGTTGTTACGCTGTAGAGGAAGTGGTAAGCAAGGATGATTTCATCATCGACATAGTAAAGACTGCTGCAAACCATAAGGATGTACGCAGAGTAATGATAATATCCGACTGTGATGACGGCAGCATGATCGACCAATTGAAGCACGCCCTACGCGATGCTGACGATGAAAAGCGAATTACAGTCTTCGCTATGCAGCCAATAGCAGGCGGAAATTTCAGACAGGAAATCCTCGGATACTCTCTGATGTCCGCTTTAGGAATTAGGGCTGACGAAATAAAAAGCGACTATTGACACAGACATCACATTAGCGTGACACTGCGCTGAGTGAATACATACTATCCCTTTACAGCCTTTCACACGGCTGACAAAAGACAGAAATATAACAATTAACGAATATAGAAAATGAGTAGAGTACTTATGATTGGCGCTGGTGGCGTCGCTACAGTTGCAGCATTCAAGATCGTACAGAATGCTGACGTATTCACAGAGTTTATGATTGCAAGCCGCAGAAAGGCTAAATGCGACGCTATTGTCGATGCTATACATAAGGCTGGATATAAGAATGAGATTAAGACAGCACAGGTGGATGCAGACGATGTAGAGCAACTCAAAGCCCTCTTCAGCGACTATAAGCCTGAACTTGTCATCAATCTTGCCCTTCCTTATCAGGATCTCACCATCATGGACGCTTGCCTTGCTTGCGGATGTAACTATCTCGACACTGCAAACTACGAGCCTAAGGATGAAGCACACTTCGAATACTCATGGCAGTGGGCTTATCGCGAGCGCTTCGAGCAGGCTGGTCTCTGCGCTATCCTCGGTTGTGGCTTCGACCCTGGCGTGACAAGTATCTTCACTGCTTACGCTGCAAAGCATCACTTTGACGAGATACAATACCTCGACATCGTGGATTGTAACGCAGGAAACCATCACAAGGCTTTCGCTACAAACTTCAATCCTGAAATCAATATACGTGAGATTACCCAGAAAGGTCTCTACTATGAGAACGGTAAATACATCGAGACCGAGCCTATGGAGATTCACATGCCGCTGAATTATCCTAACATCGGTCCTCGCGAGTCTTACCTCCTGCACCATGAGGAAATCGAATCACTCGTAATCAATTATCCTACCATCAAGCGTGCACGCTTCTGGATGACCTTCGGACAGCAGTATCTCACTTACCTCGACGTTATCCAGAACATCGGAATGGCACGCATCGACGAGGTGGAATATGAGGCTCCGCTGGCTGACGGCACTGGCAATGCTAAGGTAAAGATTGTTCCTCTGCAGTTCCTTAAGGCTGTATTGCCTAATCCTCAGGAGCTCGGACAGAACTATGACGGCGAGACCAGCATCGGATGTCGCATCCGCGGACTCAAGGATGGTAAGGAGCAGACTTACTATATCTACAACAACTGCAAGCATCAGGATGCTTACAACGAGACTGGAATGCAGGGCGTAAGCTACACTACCGGCGTTCCTGCCATGATTGGAGCTATGATGTTCTGCAAGGGAATATGGTCAAAGCCTGGTGTTCACAATGTGGAAGAGTTTGATCCAGACCCATTCATGGAGCAGCTCAACAAGCAGGGACTGCCTTGGCACGAGATATTTAATGAGAATCTGGAAGTGGACTAAGTTTATAATTCATAATTCATAGTTCATAATTTATAATTTCTGAGTGTGGCTTATCACGATATTCTGATTCCAATATAAAAAGAAGAAGTGCGGATTACCACTGCATTCTGATTCCTATATAGAAGAAAGGAATGTGACTACATAAGTCATACTCACCTCAATAATAAGAAAGACAATGGCTAAAAAAGAAGAAATAGAGGATGTAAATCCTAAACTCAGAGCCCTCCAAGCCGCTCTCAGCAAGATTGAGAAAGACTTTGGAAAGGGCAGCATCATGAAGCTCGGCGACAATCACGTGGATAAAATCGACGTGATTCCTACCGGTTCATTCGGTCTTGACATTGCTCTCGGCGTCGGTGGTTACCCTCGTGGCAGAATTATAGAGATATTCGGCCCTGAGTCTTCTGGTAAAACGACTCTCGCCATCCACGCTATCGCAGAGGTGCAGAAGCAAGGTGGCGTTGCTGCCATCATCGATGCTGAGCACGCTTTCGACAGTTTCTACGCTCAAGCGCTCGGCGTTGACATCAATGAGCTGTACATTTCCCAGCCAGACAATGGCGAGCAAGCTCTTCAGATTGCTGATCAGCTCATCTCTTCTTCTGCCATAGACCTCATCGTAATCGACTCTGTGGCAGCTCTTACTCCTAAGGCTGAAATCGAAGGAGATATGGGAGAAAACAAGGTAGGACTGCATGCCAGACTCATGTCGCAGGCTCTTCGCAAGATGACTTCCGTGATTTCAAAGACCAATACCACATGTATCTTCATCAATCAGTTGCGTGAAAAGATTGGTATCACCTTCGGTAATCCTGAGACCACTACGGGCGGTAACGCTCTGAAGTTCTATGCTTCCGTGCGACTTGATATCCGCAAGTCTTCTGCCATCAAGAATGGTGAGGATGTAATCGGTAATCTTACCAAGGTAAAGGTGGTAAAGAATAAGGTAGCTCCTCCTTTCCGCCGTTGCGAATTTGACATCATGTTCGGTGAAGGAATCTGCAAAGTGGGTGAAATCCTTGACCTTGCAGTGGAGAAGAACATCGTTGCCAAGAGCGGTTCATGGTTCTCTTATGAAGGTTCAAAACTGGCTCAGGGTCGCGATGCCTCTCTTCAGGTGCTCAGAGACAATCCTGAACTCTGCGACGAACTGGAGGCAAAGCTTCGCGCTGCGATTGCAGAAGAAAACGCATAAGACTGAAGGTGGGATGAAACAGTTCCCACCACAGTCATTATAGCCTGTTGTAACAGTCATTGCTGGCTATCATAACAGTCATTGCTGGCTATCATAACAGTCGCAGTTTTTTATCATAACAGTTTCCACAAACAACTGTATAAACATCAGTAATTCAAGAGAATACAATTCTAATATTGCGTCATTGCGACGCACCTTGTAAAAAATCTAATATTAAACCATTTAAAATCAAACAATGAAATCATTCCTTTTCCTTTCCCTTGCCCTGTTCGCAATGTCTGCAAATGCACAGACTAAGGCAGGCGGTATCTCACCGGAGATGTTGCAGAAAATAGAGCAGAGCCAGAAGAATTGCAAGACACAGCGCGCACTGAGAAATGCAATAGCTTCAAACAACATCAACAACCTTGCAAAGAATCCAAACAAGCAGGGTCCTGTTGACAATCATTTCAGCGTAGAGACAACAAGCCAGAGCATCCACAATCAGAAGTCTTCTGGTCGTTGCTGGATGTTTACCAGTATGAATGTGCTTCGTTCTGACTTTGCACGTCAGCACAAGGACACTCTCGCTGTGGAGTTCTCTCACGACTACACCTTCTTCTTCGACCAGCTGGAGAAGTCAAATCTCTTCCTTCAGGGAGCGATAAACACTGCCGCTAAGGACATCGAAGACCCGGAAGTGAAGTTCTTCTTCAAGTCTCCTCTCAATGATGGTGGCACATTCTGCGGTATCATTGACCTCACTGCAAAGTACGGTCTCGTGCCAAAGTGCGTAATGCCAGAGACTTATCAGGCAGAAAACTCTCGTCTGCAGGGTCAGATTATCTCTACTAAGCTTCGCGAATTTGGCTTAGAGCTCCGCAAGATGGTGCAGGCAAAGAAGAAGCCAGCAGCTATCGAAGCAAGAAAGACTGAGATGCTTTCTGAGGTTTACCGCATCCTCACTATGACATTGGGCGAGCCTGTCAAGGAATTCAAGTATGCTCACCGCGACAAGACCGGTAAGATTATCGGTGAAGAGAAGACTTACACTCCACAGTCATTCTACAAAGAAGTGGCTGGCGACCCTATGATCGGCAAATACACCATGCTGATGAACGACCCACGTCACGATTATTACAAGGTATATGAGGTGCAGCACGACCGCCACGTCTATGATGGTCACAACTGGCGTTACATCAACCTGCCTATCGAGGACATCGAAAAGATAGCTATCGCATCCCTGAAGGCTAACACCAAGATGTATAGCTCTTACGACCTGCCTCAGATGGACCGTGACAGAGGTCTCATGGACGTAGATCTCTTCGACTACGCTACCCTCTTCAACACTACTTTCCCAATGAATAAGGCTGAGCGTATCTCTACATTCGAGAGCATGTCTGCACACGCTATGACCCTCACAGCTGTGGATCTCGACAAGCAGGGCAACCCTCTCAAGTGGAAGGTGGAGAACAGTTGGGGCACCGCCCACGGTCAGAATGGCTGCGCTATCATGACAGAGCAGTGGTTCCGTGACAATATGTTCCGCCTTGTAGTAGATAAGAAGTTCGTTCCTGCAGAAATCCTGAAGATCGAAAACGACAAGCCTATCATGGTGAAGTATGACGACCCTCTCTTCGGTTGCGACGAATAAGACTATAAGCAGATGGTCAAGAATATGAAAATAATTCTGACCGCATACTTATAATTCTCAATAACATAGAGGTATATAGACCATAAGCAAGTCTATATACCTCTTTTTCGTTTTTGCAATCTCTATATTGCAAAATCAAAGAAAAACACTAATTCCCAATCATTTTTTTCGATATTTTCTTGCAAGTATTATGGAATAACTGTACTTTTGCAGTGTACTACAACATTAGTACACTGTTATAATATTATTAAATCAATAATATTGGAGATTCAAAGCATCGACAACAGAATCACATAACGACACAAAAAGACAACGAAACGACAGAGACAATAACACTATAATATATAATAAGGTATGATACAAATCGAAAACATGACATTTGCCTACGGAAAATCGAGGCACAATATCCACACCGACCTCAGCCTTTCGCTGAATGAGAACAAGATATATGGTCTGCTGGGAAAGAACGGAACCGGCAAATCCACCCTACTCTACCTCATTGCCGGACTGCTGAAACCGCAAAGCGGAAGCATCAAAGCCGACGGAGTGAAGACCATAGAGCGCCGCCAGGAGACTCTGGAAGACTTCTATATCATAAATGAGGAGTTTACTCTTCCACCAGTCAAGCTGTCAGAATGGAGCACCTCGCTCGGCGGTTTCTATCCGAAATACGACAATGAGACCTTCAGAAGATGCCTCAATGAGTTTGACATCAAGGGGGATCCTATCCTCACCAGCCTCTCCATGGGCCAGCAGAAGAAGGTGATTATCAGCTTTGCCCTTGCCACTGGCGTCAAGCATCTGCTGATGGACGAGCCTACAAACGGACTTGACATACCGAGCAAGGCACAATTTCGCAAGGTGGTGTCGAGCGCAATGAGCGATGATCGCGTGATTATCATCTCCACGCATCAGGTGCACGACGTGGAATTTCTCATCGACCACATCATCATCATCGACAATGACCGCCTCCTGCTCAATGCTTCCAACGAGGAACTGACCCGCAAATACACATTCGACTTCAGAGCACCGGGAACACCGGACAGCGAAGTCATCTATCAGGAGCCTACCCTTCAGGGCAACGCCACGATAGCCCATCGCACCTCCAGCAATGACAAGGAGACGAATGTAAACATCGAATTATTGTTTAATGCAGCAATCAATCACAGATTATGAGAACCGTTTCCATTACATTAGCCCTTGTGGCATCCCTCGCATTGATGCTCTTCAGTTCGTGCACCATCACAGTGAAGGAAAACAAATCAACGAAACTGTCTGGCGAAATCGTCAAAACCACACGTTCATGTGACCATTTCGACAGGATAAGCATAGGTGGCGGAATGGACGTGACATACATAGTGGACGACTCCTGCTATGTGGAAATCGAAACCGACAAGGCATTGGATGCCAAGGTGTCAACAGAAGTGACTGACAGCATTCTGAATATCGCCCTCGTCCAAGTCTCGTTCGATGGGAATATCTTAGAGAATGACGACAAGCCCAAGGACGACCGGACCTTCACTTTCCACGGCATAAAGGATGCCATAGACACGGCTTTCGACTATGACATCAAAGTGACAGTCCACGCTCCGTACCTCAATGAGATACATTCTGCCGGTGCTATCGACTTTGAAGCACACAGAGTGAAGAGCCAAGGCGAGTTTTCCCTCAGGGCTTCCGGCAAGAGCGATATAGAAATCAAGCGCCTTGAGAGCAGGAAAGTAGAGTTTTCCACCTCCGGACTGAGCGATATTGAAGTCGGGATATACAATGCCGACACAGTGGTTATCCAGTCATCAGGCAAGAGTGACCTCGACATTTATTTCCGGAACTGCGGAACTGCCCACATCATTGCATCAGGCGCTTGCGACGCTGAACTCAAAGGCTCCGTCAGAAATCTGACAAAAAACCTCAGCGGCAGGGCTGACATCGACGACAGTTCACTCAGAATCAGCCAGGCAAAGGCAAAAAACGGCAAGGCAAACATCAACCACCAATAAACAAGCAATAGCGATATGATCAAGAAAATAATCCTACACACCATAACCACAGAGAAGAAAAACATCTTCTTCTCCACCATGGTAATGGCAGCAATATTCCTGTTTTTCTCCACCATCTGCGCCGGAACATACACCGACCTCAGCAATACGCTGCGCATAAGCTACAGTGCAGCCATCACCATAGCAAACATAGCACTCTTCATCTGTATGGTCTTGAGCGCCAGCAAGATGATGAGTCCGCTCAAGACACGTGCCTCTTCCATCCAGTTTCTCATGCTTCCTGCAAGCAACAGGGACAAGTTCATCGCCCGATGGATTATCGGAGTGGTAGGCTATTCGCTGATGTTCCTCTGCGCCCTCATCATGGCAGACGTGGTACAGGCAATCTATAACATCTGCCTTCGCTTCACTACGGGTTCGCTGACATTGAGTTATTTCTCCGATGTCTTCGTTTCCAGTTTCAGTGATTACGACTACAGCAAGCCAGGCTACGTTGTTCTGGCCCACAGCATAGTGTCATTCCTTTGGTTCCATGCCGTATATACACTGGGCTCGACATTCTTCCGCAACATGTCCTTCATCAAGACGACGCTGCTGCTCATCGGAGTGCTGATTCTCCTCTCCATCATTTTCACGAGCCTGATGGTGCCATTGGTTTATTCCAACAAGACATACTCTGTGCACCTTCTCGTCGATCCGGAGGTGATGGGCAACATCACGTTCTATCTCATTGCGTTCGGCACCATCATAGGAGCCTACTATTGGGCTTACCGCCGTTTCTGCAACAAGATGATAGCATAGGTTTTATAGAAGACATTTTTAGTTATTAGTTTGAAAATGAGACGTTATGGCAGTGCTCTCACCGAGCACTTGCCTTAACTCTCCTTGAAACTCAGCATACTATGTTTACACAAGACAGACCGATATATCTGCAAATGGCTGACCGAATGATGGATGAAATCCTCGCCGGCACCTATTCCGACGACATGAGGATACCGTCTGTGAGAGAATACGGAACGCTGTTGCAGGTAAATACCAACACCGCTGTGAAATGCTACGAGCAACTTTCGCGCGACGGCATCATCTATCAGCGACGCGGCATGGGCTACTACGTCACCGCAGGAGCACGCGATCGCATCATGGCGCATCGCAAGGAAATATTCTTCAATGAGACTATCCCTCAACTGAAACACGACATGGAACTGCTCGGCATCAGCATAGAGGAACTACTCAGTAAAGGTGGCTTCTCTTAACACTTTCATACGACATAGAGAAATTGATTTTGAACATTTCGTCAATATTTTAACATTTGAAAATCAGGAAACGTATTTCTGGTTGCAAATACGCGATTCTCGCAGATTTTTATAACAGACTGACAGCCAGTATTTTATAAAAGTAGCACTATAATATTGACGATAAAACAGTAAGAAAACGAACAAAAATCAGCAAAAAAGCTGCGTTTTCGCCTCGCGAAAGCATAGATATTAGAGAGTGAAAGCATAGATATTAGGACGTGAAAGCATAGATATTGCATCCTAATATCTATGCTTTCACTCTCTAATAGCTATCTTTTCGTCTTGCTACACCATTTTTCACCATTCTAATCACCATATTTTCCGATTTTCACCACGTAGATACGGAGGAATTTCATCATCCTTTTAACAGTTGTAAAGAGATGTGAAAGACATATTTTAATGTGAAAGAATATTTTTGAAAGGTATATTAAAAGATGTCATATCCTTGTTTTTACCGCAAAAAGTGTATAACTTTGCAGACGATTTAGAATAAGCGAACTGATTTTTATGACTGACAAAATAAAAACTCCAAAGATAGTTTTCTTCGACATCGATGGCACTTTAGTGTCATTCAAGACTCATTGCGTTCCACAATCCGCCATCGACGCTATTCACAGAATTAGAGAAAAAGGCGTGAAGGTATGGATTGCCACAGGGCGCCCTATCCCATTCATCAATAATCTCGGCGAACTGGAATACGATGGCATCATATCTGTCAATGGTGGTCACTGCCAGATGAAGGACGGCACCGTCATATTCTCACGCCCTGTGGACCAGGAGGACGTGGCACGAATGATAGAAGAACAGAAAAAGACGGGTATGGCTGTGGCTTACGCCGGCAATGACAAGGCTATACTCGTGGCTCCGAAAGGCATTCCAGAGTCGGTGACTGATGTATTTGAACTTCTCGACATCAAGCGACCTGAGCTGCATGATTCTGAGGAGGCGCTGTCATTCCAAGTGATGCAGGTCATCGCTTTCTTCACAGAGGCAGAAAGCCTGCATATCATGACGGACATACTGCGACATTGCAATGAAAACCGCTGGCACCCCGACTTTGCCGACTGCGTGGCAAACGGCACTGACAAGGCTACAGGTATTGATGCCGTGATACGTCATTACGGTATTGACCTTGCAGACACTATGGCATTTGGCGATGGCGGAAACGACATCAGCATGATACGCCATGCCGGAACAGGAGTAGCTATGGGCAATGCCAGCGAGATGGTGAAGGCCTCCGCTGACATCGTCACTTCGTCGGTAGATGATAACGGCGTGGCTGAGATTCTTAATAGGATATAAAATCCACAGAAGTAGAATCTCTCTGTAGATGTAGGCTGGAAGCCTATACAAATCTTTTCAGTGAGACCTACATCCGAATATTCACTTGAGAATGCTGAGTAAATCAAGAATTATACATTATGCATTGCAATTATGCATTATGAATTGTGAATTATGCATTGTGAATTATGAGTTGTGAATTATGCATTATGAATTGTGAATTATGCATTATGAATTGTGAATTATGCATAATGAATTGTGAATTATGCATTGTGAATTATGCATTGTGCATTATGCATTGTGCATTATGAATTATGAATTAAAGAAACGAGTTCCCTCTTCCGACAATTTGTCAGTACCAATTTTCCATATACCTTATTATATATAAACATAGAGCACAAAAAATGTCAGTACCATGTCATAGCCCTACATACCAAAGACTATACTCCATATACATTGGCACAGCCTTTGTAATAATGATTGCGAAGCCACGAAAAAGCGGAGCAATCCGTTGAGATGGCTATAACATAACAAGAATAATAACAAAATAAAAAAAATAAGAATCATGGGAAAGATTATTGGTATCGACCTCGGCACAACAAACTCTTGTGTTGCAGTATTTGAAGGCAATGAGCCTGTAGTTATCGCTAACTCTGAAGGTAAGCGTACTACGCCTTCTGTAATAGGCTTCGTAAAGGACGGCGAGCGCAAAGTAGGCGACCCTGCAAAGCGTCAGGCTATCACAAACCCTAAGAACACTATCTTCTCTATCAAGCGCTTCATGGGCGAGACTTTCGAGCAGTGCTCTAAGGAAATCACTCGTGTACCTTACACAGTGGTAAACGAAAACGGCTATCCACGCGTTGACATCGACGGCCGTAAATATACTCCTCAGGAGATTTCTGCTATGATACTTCAGAAGATGAAGAAGACAGCAGAAGACTATCTCGGTCAGGAAGTTACAGACGCAGTAATCACTGTTCCTGCATACTTCTCCGACTCACAGCGTCAGGCTACTAAGGAAGCTGGTCAGATTGCTGGACTCAACGTACAGCGTATCGTCAACGAGCCAACAGCTGCTGCTCTTGCATACGGTGTAGATAAGGCTAACAAGGACATGAAGATTGCAGTATTCGACCTCGGTGGCGGTACTTTCGATATCTCAATCCTTGAGTTCGGTGGCGGTGTATTCGAAGTACTCGCTACAAATGGTGATACTCACCTCGGTGGTGATGACTTCGACCAGGTAATCATCGACTGGCTCGCAAACGGCTTCAAGGCTGATGAAGGCATTGACCTCACAAAGGATCCAATGGCTATGCAGCGTCTGAAGGAGGCTGCCGAGAAGGCTAAGATCGAGCTTTCAAGCTCTTCTTCCACAGAAATCAACCTCCCTTACATCTCTGCTGAAGGTGGCGTGCCAAAGCACCTCGTAAAGACTCTCACACGTTCACAGTTCGAGCAACTCGCTCACAACCTCATCCAGGCATGTCTCGTACCTTGCCAGAATGCAATGCGTGACGCAGGTCTCTCAAACTCTGATATCGACGAAGTAATCCTCGTAGGTGGTTCAAGCCGTATTCCTGCCGTTCAGGAACTCGTGAAGAACTATTTCGGCAAGGAGCCTTCAAAGGGCGTAAACCCAGATGAGGTAGTAGCAGTAGGTGCTTGTATCCAGGGCGCTATTCTCAATAAGGAAGCTGGTGTGGGCGACATCGTGCTCCTCGACGTTACACCTCTTACTCTCGGTATCGAGACAATGGGTGGCGTAATGACAAAGCTCATCGACGCTAACTCCACTATCCCTTGCAAGAAGTCAGAGACTTTCTCTACAGCAGTAGATAATCAGACCGCAGTTACCATCCACGTACTCCAGGGAGAGCGTCCAATGGCATCACAAAACAAGTCCATCGGTCAGTTCAACCTTGAAGGCATCGCTCCAGCACGTCGTGGTGTACCTCAGATTGAAGTAACATTCGATATCGATGCTAACGGTATCCTCAATGTATCTGCAAAGGATAAGGCAACAGGTAAGGAGCAGAAGATTCGCATCGAAGCTTCTTCAGGTCTCTCAGAGGATGAAATCAACCGCATGAAGGCTGAGGCAGAAGCTAACGCTGAAGCTGATAAGAAGGAGCGCGAAAAGATTGACAAGCTCAATCAGGCTGACTCTATGATTTTTCAGACCGAGAACATGCTCAAGGAGCAGGGCGACAAACTTCCAGCAGATGTAAAGGCTGAGATGGAAGCTGCCATCCAGAAGCTCAAGGATGCCCACAAGGCACAGGATGTAGCTGCTATCGATGCTGCCATCGCAGAGCTCAACACTGTAGCTCAGAAGATGTATCAGGCAGGTGCACAGCCAGGTCCTGACATGAACGGCGGTTGCAACAATGGCAACTGCAACAGCGGTCAGTCTTCTCAGAACGGTCCTGACGTACAGGATGCTGACTTCGAGGAGGTTAAGTAACTTTTGAATAAATAAACGAAATGAGGCACAATTGATAGTAATTGTGCCTCATTTCTTTTTTTGCAAGAATTTATGAATAACCCCAAATCGGTCATTAGAAAACACTTCTTGTAATTTCTAATGACCGATTTGGGGTTAAGAGAACTTACTATTGGAAAAGAAAACCCGAAGTCCTATTAAAAACGGGGCTTCGGGCAGTTTTTATGCTCTTTGGAGTTTTTACTGGACTGCAATAATTCAAAATCAATATATTTTCTCTATCTATAAATCCTACACTTTCAAATGTTTATTCACCTTTATCTTCTCCACCAATCCGTTTGGAAAGTGGAAGGAGAGGGTTGGACGGTCGAACACAGGTTTTGCTTTGTGAATGATGCGGTGATACGAGGGCGAGATAATGATAATGTTTGAGGTATCGTTGTTCATGCTCTCGGTGAAGGGGATGATATGGTGAGCTTCAACCACAAGAGCATCGTATGGTTCGCCTACCTTCTCACCTGTCATTTGACAACGGTAGTCGTAGAGCAGTTTGAGAGAGTCGCCTATAGAACGGTCAATATGGCGAATCTTCTGCAGGCGAGTCACTTGTTTGATACTGGCATTCTTATCCTCACGAGGCTCAAAGGTTTCAAAGTATAGTTCAGACATCGTACTCACATCCGTTTTCACTTCAGCCTTTACAGCCGCTGTGATGCAATCTGCAACGAAAACGTTTGGCATATCCGTGGTGCTTAGAGCAAGAAACTCCTGTTGTCCCTCTGGTATGCGTATGGTGAACTTACGATTGATATTCTCTGGCAGATTCTTGACACTCTCCACATAACTCCAAGTAGAGCAGAACAATTCTCGCAACCGCTTCACCAATGCACTTCCTTCATTATACCTTATTTGTATCACGTCTGCATGTCCGTCATACTTTGTACGGTCGAACCCTTGGTTCTTTAGTTGAGCATCATACCCCACGCCATCAATCAACACCTTCACGCTCCGAGTCTCCCCATGCTTAGGCATACCTCCAGGCATTGCTTTTAGCAGATGATGAAACTCCACTGGAATCTGAAATCCCTGACGAAGAGTGGAACGGTCTATGAGTTTTTGGTAGAGGAACATTGTTCTTTTATTTTTATATATCCCTCTTGATCGTAGCACCTATGATATCTGTTTATGACGTCAATAAGGTGCTGAATCTCTGGGATATTTGAATTTAGACTCTTAAACTTTTGATATTGATCATTGTATCTTTCAATTGTACCTTTTGCTAACCGTCTTTCTATGTCAGATGGAATGAGGAAAGAAGAACGATTGCCTAAATATGCATAGTACTCTGTGAGGAAGATATTGATGCCAGCAAGGTCGAAGTCACCAAAATGAATGTAGCGATTGGGGATTATCTGCAACCAAGAACGTAAATCAATGGATTGTGGATAACGAGAGACGAACAACAATCGATTATTACCAATGCATTGCTCAAAGAGCTCTCGTTGCTGACGAACCATACGAAAGTTTTCCATATTCTCAACGCCAACTACAACCACATCATCGGGAACGAAGAACGATTGCCAATCTGTCACAAATAAGAAACTGCCTTCTTGTGGGTTGACAACGAACTCCCGATCATTCAATGTACAAGGAATTGGTTCGTATGAGTTAATAGGAAAACCTGGGCATGAGCGTGTCATTACCAACTTTGAGTTGCCTGTTGATGATGCTTGCTGCGAACGTAAGGTATTCTCCGACAATAAAGTTTCACGTAACAGCCCCATGTCAATAAATCTTTCATCTACAGAAGCTAACGCTTTGCATAATGTTTCTGCATTGGGCGCAAATAACGTTCTCCTGCTTCCATGCGATGTACTAATCAATACACCGTCACGCACCAAATCATCTACCCACTCGCCCTTGAGCTGGCTTGCGGGTAGTGATTCTCCATTACGAAGAAGGTTTAGTTTGTCTATGAGAGCAACGGTTATCTTCATTTCTGTGAAATCAATGGGTGAACGATAGTCTTTGACTTGCCATCCTTTTGCAACAAATAGGTATAACGATAATCAGATACGTTGTAGGTTGTTGGTGAGGAGTTTATAAGCAATATTTTACGGGCATTGGCAAAATCAAGGATGCCCTTGATGTTTTGCGGATGCAGTTTACCAATCTCGTCCATCATGCAATGAATTTTAAAATCACCAAACTTGCGGCTCACCTTTTCCTTGAATACATTGATAAGCATGATGTTTATCATTGCCTTTACGAGCGTATCAGTACCCTCACTACCTACATGTGAGAGTTTGTCTGCCCAACCTGTATCGTTATCGTTCTCGATGATGCGGAATTGTAACTGGAATAGGTCGGAAAGCGTGAGATACTGGCGCGAAGGATTATCCGTCAACGACTTCATAAAGTCGAGAAGATGCCCAACGGCTTTCAGGTTTACATCATCACGGTTAGCGGTTGAGAAGAGGTTCATCTCACCCATAGCAAACTGATTATCATCGTTGAACTCCTTGATGCGTTTCATCAACTGTACCATCTTGTCTGCCGAAGGAACTGACTGCAAAGCAATGAGTTTTATAACACCCACAAAGTTGCGTTCCTTGAAATCGTTGTTGACATCGTGAATTATCTTATCGACATCCGATTCATGACGTGTCAACTCGCCCATCTCCTTCGATACACGCGCCAGGATGTTCACATAACGCTCACTTGTCCTTCTGCGATACTCCTCCAATTTATTATTAATAATGAAGTCATCGAGGTTGTTGGCGAAGTCAAGGTAATTCTCATCAATGGTCAGTTCGGTACGGAAACTAAATGTATTTTTTGCTGAGAAATTAGACTTGAACACATTGATGCTCTGCTTAAATTGATTATGCTTCGACTGACGCGACACAATGATCCCCGTAAGCTCATCAACAGCTTGCCCTGGAGTACGCAACGTCTGCTTCTCTTTAGCTTCTGCAAGCATAGGAGGACAAATATTCTCATCATGAGCAAAACGTTCTGCCTTCTGTAACTCATCTTCAAGACGTTTCTTTTCTTCTCTGCACTCGCTAAGTTTCTTTCCAAAGGACGTAATCTGTTGTTCGTGTTTTTGCTTACGTTGACCATATTTCTCATCCAACTGTATAATCCTCTCAACAAGGTTCTTCTTCTGACTTTTCAGGTTATCCTCTTGATCAAAGAGTTCCTCCTTATCTCGCTTGTAGTCATATACGAGTTTACGATTCCGCTCTATGTATTTCAGTTCGTCGTCTGCCTTGCTAATCTTTGCCTTGCAATCCTCCACGAGTGCGGTATCGGCACCTTGACCTTTCAATTCGTCCAGTTCCTGCTGCTTCAGCTTTTGCAATTCTGTATCAGCTTCTTGTTTGCGAATCCTCGTTTCCGCATTTATCTCTGCAACACGTTCGGCATGTAGTTTAACGTTATCTGCCTTAGCGTCATTATGTTTTTTTTCGACTGATTTAAGTTGCTTTTGCTTATCAGTATTGATTCTTTCAAGCGCGTTTTGCGCAGACGTAAGATCATAAGCCAACTTCTGCTGACGATTCAACAGTTCGTTCTGTCTTTCTTCGATTATCTGCTTTGCCTTGGAGTCATAGTCTTCAATCTTGACGATTATCCCCTTACGCTTTTGCGGAATCATATTGAGTTCCGTCTCTGCAATCGACTTTTGCTGACGTAGTTCTTTGATCTTTGGTGTAAACTGGCGCTTCAAATCTTCGATAGCTTTTTCTTGACTATTGAGAATCTCAGTATACTCTGTCCTTAATTGTTTCAGTTTATTCTCCAAAGCGTCCTTCTCATCCTTCAGTTGCTTTGGCTTACGCACATTAAGCGGAAAATCCATGAGGTCAAGCTTCACGCCATACAATGATGCTCCATCCGCTTTCTGCGGACGAAGTCCTGTCTGATAGAGAATCCTCTCCTCATTGATAACCTTACCGATGTTCTGCTCCCAATCAGGCTTGTTATCCTCAAGCCATTCGTAGAGCGAACCTTTGGTACGATCAAGGAGCGCATCGATGGTTTGGATTTTCTCAACAACGGTATCTGCCTGCTTTTGCTTTTTATCCAATTGATAGGGGTAATCCGTATTAATCTTAGCCTCCTTTTTATCATATTCTGTCTGAACACTATTTACATCAGCCGCAAGCTTGGCAATCCTGCCTTCAAATGTTTTCTCATTGAGTTGAAGTTCATTCAGCTGCTGCATTAATGCTTCCTTCTCTTCTTTGAAGGGCACAAGAAACTTCAGCTTCAGAAGTTCTTTGTCACAATCGTTTTGCTCTGTCTTTATAGCGTCAATAGCGTTAGTTGCTGAATCTATTTTCTCCGCAAAAGACAGTTCTGTCTCTGTTCTCATGGCATTATACTCTTTCAGAAGGCGTTCATCCGTATTCTGTTTTTCCTGTCCATAGTTAAGAATACGTTGTTGTTGACCTTGTTTGAAAGTCTCAAACTGATTGGTGATTTTCTGACACAGAGCCTTATATTTGGTCGTAACGTCATTGAAGCGTGCCGTAAGATCAGCAAGTTTATCCTTGAGAGCATCGAGTTCTGTTTTCACAACAGGTTCTTTGTCACAACGATTCATAACCACATCAATCTGTTGATTCGCATAATATTCCTTACGCTCTTTAGTACGCCTCAGTTTTTCGTTCACAACGCCTTGCTCCTGATTCAAAGTAGCCTTCTCTGCATCATGCTTTTGCTGAACCTCAGAGAGTAAACGCTTCTGCCTATCCAGCTCTTGCATGAGCTCTCCAATCTTGGCGTCAATAAGTGGCAATCTTTCACGTGTAATGCGTTCTGCATACCTGAGTTCACCACACAGTTCCTCTATCTGCTGCTTCATATAGAGGAGTTCATGATATGCCATCACAACTGCATCAGCCTGTTTCCTTACTACCGATTCACCCTTTTGATTTGTCTTATACCAGCACGAAATATCCTTGTACTCCTGTTCGAAGTCAGACACCTGTCTGCGGAAATATCCAAGATCAATATTGGCTTCTTCTTCACTCATCGAACGGATAATGATGTCCTTGATGAAATTAGCATCAAGACGCGAGTTGAGGAACACATTCTGTATGCTTCGTGGAATGTTCTGGTAGCGGTTCGTTTCCAACAACTGAAAACGTACGAACTCCTTGCCTACAGCTTGCCTGTTGCCATAGAGTATATCACGATACTGCTCGTATCTATCAATAATCTTGCTTGAGTAAGCACCGTTCAATCTATCACGTATCACTTTCCATTCTGCCGTCACCTCTCCATGCTCATCAACAAGCCATTCCTTCTGATAGGCAGCATCAATAAAGCGGTAACATGCTCTACCCGAGGAGCGGAATACGAGTATTGAGAAAGGCCCGTGCTCATGCTCCACCTCATACACCATATATGAATTGGCATGAGGCAGATAGAACTCATCGAACGACTTCATCTCCTTCGGAATGCCAAGGTGTAGTTTGTCGGCATTATAGAAGAACAGAATTGCCCTAAGCAAAGTACTTTTGCCCACACCCTGAGTGCCGATAAAATGCACATTACCGTCCAACTTTACTTCTGCATAACGGATGTTGGCACTATTCACAAAAATTATCTTTCGTAATGCTCTCATGACTCTTCGGTTTCAATGATGGTTAGACAATCTATCAGTTCCTCGATGTAATGGAAGGCTGCTGTCACTTTGTAGGTTCCGTCAAGTTCGTTCTCTAATTCCACAAAGCCTTGGCGCTCCAAATCGTTGATAAGCTTCTCTACCTTCTCCTCGTTTGTCTTTACGTCTGTGTATAGGTTGCGTGCCTTCTCCTTGAGTTCAATGTCGCTGGAGAACTTTTCGAGTATGTTCGACTTACGGAATGTGAAGCCAGAAGAGAACGTATTGTTGAAAGTTTTCAAGAAATCCACACGATCTATCCACAATGCGAGTCGCTGAACCTTGTCAGCCAACTCAACTTTATTCTCTGGGCGAGAGAAATAGTAATATCCATTACCTCCCTCAAGCAGAAAGCCTATGCCTGAGAAGTATTCCTGATAGTTTTGGAAATCATCCTCTATAGCATCGTACAGATGAGAACGTTGCTGCGAGATTGAGTTTTGGGAAATGAATCCTCCCTTGTTCAGTATGTCGAATATTTCTTTTGTGTAACGCATATTTTTAAATGCTTGATGTTAATGGGTATATAATTGGATATTCGATTTCCTCATACTGCCGATATTCGTCACCAACTTGCAGTTCGTCAAGATATTGTGTAGCAATCTGGCAGAAGAGAACTAACTTGGCTTCATCATCCATCTTGATTCTGTAGCCAGAATAATTCATAACGAAATGGAACAGATTGTCGCCCGATGCCATAAACGCATTCTTCACTTCGCCTACATCCACCATCTGCAGTATCTGTTGTTGTTCCGTGAGTTCGTCCTCTGTAAGAGGTTCGGCAAGATTACCTTTCTTCAGACGACTGTTACCCTTGCCTTTTGCAAAATTCTTCAGTATTTTAAGTCCTTCTTCCGAATTGCGGAGCATAGAGAGCGACACCTTTAGTGTATACCTTGGGCGAGGTTCCATCCATACGGGATTTCTCATCTGGAGTTTAGCCAGAATGTCGGTGTTCGTATCTAGTAACATCTGGTCGCGCAGATATTTGAGTTTCTGTACTTTCTGCAGCAAACGGTTTTGGTATTCTATAAGGTTCAGATAGTTGATAATCTGTCGGTCAAGTTCCAACAGGTTGTGATACACCTCGCGCAACTGTAGTTTTACGTCCGTAACGATGTCCTTCAGCTGAACATCCATAGCTATCATAAAGAATGTTGTCTGCTTCTCATCAATCACACGTTCACATTCATTTACCAAGTCTGCAATATCCTTGCGTTTTTCGTCAAGATGTACCAACTTCTTTTTCTTGATGGCAAAGGTTGGTTCGTTCTTGTAGGTGTTGTCGATGTTGCGCTTCAAGTCGATGACATTCCTAAGTGTTGTGAGCGCAATATTCCTCAGAATTCGTTTCACATCACGCAGGTAGCCGTATTTCCTGCTCGGATTATTCTCACTCAGATAATAATCGATGGCATTATTTAGGTTCCCGATACTTTCCTTTACACTGGCAACATTTATCTCTTCGTTAACCTCAAGCACATCCTCGAAGAACTTCAGATAAACATCCTCAAGCTCCACAAAATCAGTATTCTCACGTATCACGCCATAACGCCTTAGAAACTCAATGCTCTCATCCTTCTTACTCGCCAAATCACGAGCCAAATCATACCTAAACGACAACTTTTTTCTATCTTGAAACAGTGCATGAAGCAACTTTCGTTCCCTATCCAAGGCACGAATTAGTTCCTCTAATGAATGAAAGTGTGAAAGGTTGTCCATAAAATAAGTATTATCATCAGAAAATCAAAAGTTATTGTATTACCTCCCAATGACCTGTCTTATTGCTTCCCACATACTTAATGAGATTCATATCGCGGAGAACATAGAGATCTCGTTTGATAGTTATGACACTCGCACCTAATGCTTCAGATAATGTTTGTGCATTTATCGCATCATTTATCGTATCATTTATCGTATCATTTATCGTATTATTTACCGTATCATTTACCGTGCCGCTTTTTATTGTCTCGTAAATCTTGCGCTGTCTTTCAGTGAGTTGCGACAATTTTACCGTATCATTTAACTGAACATTTACCGTATCATTTACTGGGACATTCTTGTCTTCTATTTTGTCAGTTACACCTGCTCGTAGTTTCATTTCATCGTAGAGAGGTGTTAGTTTGATTCCATCCGAAGTCTCTATCAGGAGTTCTTGTGAAAGCAACTTTTTAAGAGTGTCACTATCGACATTGCGGATGCTTTCGCCTCTTGATACTCGATAGAGGGCAAGAAGATCGAAAGCGTTAAGTTGCTCTGTTGTGGCACGGTTACGCTGAATGTCGTGTATCAAGAGCAAGAGGGCGGGGTCTTGGATTGTGCCATGCAGGCGAAGGCATACCTGCCACTCATCGGTCAGAGAGTAATCGGGAATAGGCTTTCCTTCTGAGATACTGATAGCAAACATGCGGTCAACGCCTTGTCCACTTTTCTCTACAAGACCTGTCTTCTGAAGGACTTCACTGATACGTCTGCTTCTTGGCATACTGTTAACAGACAAGATGTTGTCAATATCTACACCCACAGGGAAACCTCCTGCATTGGTAATGACAAGCATATCTGGATATTGCTTGATGACAATATCGCTTTGTATGAACATTACTCTATGACAAATGGCATTGAGGATAGCTTCTCGCACAACGTCTTCGTTGAACGCAGGCAACACATATCGTGCAAACTTATCGCGATAATGCTGCAGTGGGTTACTTGCTGGTTGGTTGATGTAATCCCATACATGATCGACAAGCAAGAATAGTGGTTCACGGAACTCGGCTCTTGCCGTGTATTCTATCATGTGGTGATAGAGGCGATACTCAACAACTACATTGTCACATGGCAAATAACGATAGATGACTTCAGATTTTGCCAATAGGATTAAGGCAGCATAGTTGAGATGGTCATCATTATCCATCAGCATAAAATCCTTCAGTACCTGATTGGTTGGAATGTTGTTGAATTCTGGTTTCTCCCATCTGTCAGCATACTTTTTCTTCATCACACGGATGGCTTCTTCGTCAAGGTCTTCAAGCGAGAGTCCTTCGCAGATCTTCTCTGAGAAGTCTGGTTCTGACTCCTGCAATATCTTGAGATATACGGCATCGGACATTGGTTTTAGTTCTTCGCCAACTCGCATCAAAGGTACATCCTCGAACTTGAAGACTTTGCCTATAGGACGTGAAGGAACCTCAATCACCAGTACACGACGGTTCTCTTCGTCATAGAGTTCATAAATCTCTGGACGAATCGTTGTGTCGCGATAAATGTCAGACTCCAACTGTCCGATGGCATTTTGTGCCTGGCGAGTGCCTGTGACACGATGCGGATAGTTGTCGTGCATACCTATTACGAGACGACCGCCACCTTCGTTGCAAAGGGCAATGACATAGCCAAGGATGCTGCGGCGACGATCCTTCGGATTGGTCTTGCCTCGACCATCGTAGGAAACATTGCCACCTTCGCCCGCCTTGAATTCAACGCGGTCTTCTGATTCGCGCATCTGCTGGAGTTGCTGTATGGTGAATTTATTCATTATTGTTGCGGTCTTTGCTTTAGATACGTTCATCTGCAATCAAGATTATTTCTCTTGATTGAACTCTTCTTGTCTTACCAATTCCTGAACTGGCACTTCAAGAGCATTTGCGATAGCGATGAGTGCCTCAAGACTTGGTTGGGTGGTATTTGTCACCCACTTGGAAATAGTTGCCTGATCCTTACCAAGTTTATCTGCCAACCACTTGTTGTTCAGGTCGTGTTCTGCTAGAACGATTCTTATCCGATTTAATTTTGC
Source organism: uncultured Prevotella sp. (assembly GCA_900548195.1). Classification (GTDB taxonomy): domain Bacteria; phylum Bacteroidota; class Bacteroidia; order Bacteroidales; family Bacteroidaceae; genus Prevotella. The sequence continues at coordinate 399 of URJQ01000021.1, read as the reverse complement.
CATGATTATTTTCTCTTGTTCAAGGGCAAAGATACAAATAATTATTCATAATTCAGCAGAATACGCTTAATTTTTATCGTTTGTAGTGAACTTTTGATGATTTTATCAAGTATTTGGCATCATTACTTGCACAAAATAGTCATTTTGACAACGTAATCGCATTCCTCTTCGAGCATAATTTAATTTGCCAGCAACTTGCTTAAATAATCAAAATGCGAATGTAAATATATCTAACATGCTGATAATCAGTTACAATTAAAATCAAATTTAATTTGCTGGTAATTTGCCCAAAAAAGAGATAACAGAGCTTTTTTACAGGTATTCCCGAATAAGAAAGTGCCAATAGATTATCAGAGAGAGTCCATACATGCAGTACTTTTGTGGATTGCATGAGTTCAC
>URJQ01000020.1 GCA_900548195.1 uncultured Prevotella sp. | reverse complement strand
AAATATCTGCGTCATGCAGGTGCTCTTTTCAGTCAATATCACTATAGCACACTTGCGTGAAAAAAGCCAGTATATTCTTGCTCTTTTTCAGAAAAATAATTATTGCTGTTTGTAATTCCACAATTCCAACTCTGTGTTGTTATCGTTCTGATAATCATATGATTGGGTATGATGGAATTACGAATAGAATATGGGCGGAATTACATGAAGTTCCATCCATAATTCCGCCATGTCTAATGATCTGATAATGAAACATATAACACCTATGAGGTGGAATTATGGAACTTCTCTCGCATAAAAAGATAAAAGAATAACAGCCGACTTTTGCAAAGATATGTTAAACGCATTCTTCCAATAGTCCAATTTACTCCAGGAATCAGTTTATAACCCAAAGAAACCACTTCAGAAAGTGGGTGAAGATGGCTGTTTTTGAACTGTTGGAAAAGCTATGCTATTAGGAGGTAATAGCTATGTTATTACATTGCAAAAGCTATGCTATTACATTGCAAAAGCTATGCTATTACGTTATAATAACTATGACTTCATAATTCAAAAAAATCCTCCATATTCTCTGGTGAATATGGAGGATTTATATTTATATCTATATAGATATGGATATTACTTCTTATTCAAGAAGAGGTCAGCCTGTACAGCACAAGCTACTGTGCAACCTACCATTGGGTTGTTACCAATGCCGAGGAAGCCCATCATCTCTACGTGAGCAGGAACAGAAGAAGAACCTGCAAACTGAGCGTCAGAGTGCATACGACCGAGCGTATCAGTCATACCATAAGAAGCAGGACCTGCAGCCATATTATCTGGGTGGAGTGTACGACCGGTACCACCACCAGAAGCTACTGAGAAATAAGGCTTACCAGCGCGGATACGCTCCTTCTTGTATGTACCAGCTGTAGGATGCTGGAAACGTGTAGGGTTTGTAGAGTTACCTGTGATAGAAACATCTACATCTTCCTTCCACATGATAGCAACGCCCTCACGAACGTCATCAGCACCATAGCAGTTTACTGCAGCGCGTGGACCGTTTGAGTAAGCGATGCGCTGTACCTCATGAAGCTCGCCTGTGAAATAGTCGAACTTAGTCTGAACGTATGTGAAACCATTGATACGAGAGATAATCATAGCTGCGTCCTTGCCAAGACCGTTGAGGATACAACGGAGAGGCTTATCAGCAGGTCTTGACTTGTTTGCCATCTGCGCTATCTTGATAGCACCTTCAGCAGCGGCGAAAGACTCGTGACCAGCGAGGAAAGCGAAGCACTTTGTCTCTGGCTCAAGAAGACGAGCTGCAAGTTCACCATGTCCGATACCTACCTTACGATCATCAGCAACAGAACCAGGAATACAGAAAGACTGGAGACCCTCACCGATATAATTGGCAGCTTCCACAGCATTCTTAGCCTTCTCCTTGAGAGCAATTGCAGTACCTACTACGTAAGCCCACTTAGCGTTCTCAAAACAAATCATCTGAGTCTCCTCACATGTCATATATGGATCAAGACCTGCAGCGTCACAAATCTGATTAGCCTCTTCAATAGAAGCGATACCATGCTTGTTAAGGCAAGCGAGGATCTGCTTGATGCGACGATCCTGAGATTCAAACTTAACTTCTCTAATCATAATATTGTATCCTCCTATTAGTTTTTACGTGGGTCAATAAACTTAACTGCGCCGTCCTCTTCCTTGGTGCGACCGTATGTACCGGTAACACTCTTGAGGGCTTCGTTAGCATCAACGCCTTTCTTGATAGCATCCATGAACTTGCCCATGTGAACGAACTCGTATCCGCAAACCTGGTCGTCCTTGTCGAGGTACTGCTTTGTGATGTATCCCTCTGTGAGTTGGAGGTAACGTGTACCCTTTACCTTTGTACCATAGAGAGTACCGCACTGTGAAATGAGTCCCTTACCGAGATCCTCAAGACCTGCACCAATCATAAGACCTCCCTCAGAGAATGCAGACTGTGTACGTCCGTAAACGATTTGGAGGAAAAGTTCACGCATTGCTGTATTGATTGCATCACACACGAGGTCTGTATTGAGAGCCTCAAGAATTGTCTTGCCTGGGAGAATCTCAGAAGCCATTGCTGCAGAGTGGGTCATGCCAGAGCAACCGATTGTTTCTACGAGAGCCTCTTCGATAATACCTTCCTTTACATTAAGAGTGAGCTTACAGCAACCCTGCTGAGGGGCGCACCAACCAATACCGTGTGTAAGACCAGAGATGTCCTTGATTTCCTTTGCCTGAATCCACTTTCCCTCTTCTGGGATTGGAGCTGGACCATGGTTAGGACCCTTGGCTACACAGCACATTTCCTGTACTTCTTTAGAATAAACCATTTTTTTATAAAATTATAAATGTTAATAGTTAAAGTTCTGATCACTTTAGTGGCATATTTTAATCATACGCCTTAACATGTTTGCAAAATTACTAAAAAGTTTAGAGAAATACCTATTATTGATGATGTTTTTTCACTTAAAAAAGGCAGTTTGATACTTTTTTTGCTATTTTTGGTGTATTATTACATTCTTTTTTGTAACTTTGCCAAATAAACTTTGCATTTTCACAGTATGATATACGATATAAAAGACGAAACACTGCGCAAAGCCGCAGGTGAAGGAATGGACGCTTTTGTAGATGTAATTGTGCAAGCCATCAAGGATGGTGTCGGTGGTGAGCTATCTTCCGAGACTATGCCTAAACTGACAAGCCAGCAGATTACATTGCTCGGCTACGTGACATTGCGTGACGAAGTGATGGATGGTGGTTTCATACAACTTATTTATAATGGCTATGGTCCTTTCTTCTTCAAAAATCCATTTGACACCGCCGTGCGTCAATGGGGAATGATAGAATTATGCAGATTAATGCGTCACGTAAAGAAAGCTTATCAGAAACGCCAAGCAGAGTTTGAACAAGAGCTTTCAGATGATGAATTCATGGCTTTATACGAGAAGATGCCCGAATTTGATGAATTCGATGATGAATTTGTTTCTCATGAAGAAGTCTGGACAGAAATGCTTGCACATTTTGTCGATGAGCACTTAGATGAATTCGTAAACATCATATAACTTCGATTCTAACATGAATAAAGAACAGGAATTACTACGTAAGAAGAGTCCAGTGCAGATTAAAAATAAAAAGGCCGCATTTGACTATTTCTTCATTGACACATATACAGCCGGCATAGTGCTGACTGGTACCGAGATAAAATCTATACGTATGGGCAAGGCTTCTCTTGTCGATGCTTTCTGTTACATTCATAATGGAGAAATATGGGTGAAAGGCATGAATGTGTCTCCATACTTCTATGGATCGTATAACAATCATGAGGCTAAGCGTGATCGCAAGCTTCTGCTCAATAAAAAAGAGATTAAGCATCTCCAAGAGGACACTAAGACTGTGGGCTTTACTATTATTCCTACCCTTGTGTTTATAGATGACAAAGGTCGCGCAAAGGTGGATATTGCCTTGTGTCGCGGTAAGAAAGAATACGACAAGCGCGATACTCTCAAGGCAAAGCAGGACAAGCGAGAAATGGATAGAGCAATGAAACATTTCTAATGGGCATTGCCTGTTGCTTTTCGAATTATTATTAGTCCCAACACTATCAACTGAGTAAATCCATCAAACCGCAGAATCTTTGCAGTCAATTAGTTTTTATCACCTGGCTTTTTTCAAAGAAAAATGCCTGAGAATATAATAAGTAAAGAGGTCTCCCCAATATTTATGGGAAGACCTCTTTATGTATATTGTATATTTATTTATCCAAGGTACTTCATAAGTATTTTTGCGTTGCCGCTATCACGAAGTTTGGTAATTGATTTTTCGCGAATCTGACGTACGCGTTCACGAGTAAGTCCGAGTTCGTCCCCTATCTCTTCAAGTCCTTTCTCATGACAACCTATACCAAAGCATTCACGAATTATGATTATCTCACGCTCTTTCAGTACTTTATTAAGTACAGTCATCAATTCCATTGACATAGATTCGTGATCCACATGTCTGTCAGTACGAGAGTCATCACCAGAAGCCATGACGTCAAGCATACAGTTTTCTTCTCCATCCTGGAAAGGCGCATCGATTGAGACATGATGTCCATCTGCTCCGAGACTTTGACCTATCTTTTCTTCTTCTATGTTAGTTGCCATAGAAAGCTCCTGAACAGATGGGCGTCTTTGATGTTCCTGTTCGAACTTATTGATTTCGTGGTTAATCTTATTGAGCGAACCGACCTGATTAAGAGGCAAGCGCACAATTCTGCTTTGCTCGGCAATAGCCTGAAGGATGCTCTGACGAATCCACCATACAGCGTATGATATGAATTTAAATCCGCGTGTCTCATCAAATTTCTGTGCAGCCTTAATCAGACCGATGTTTCCCTCGTCGATAAGATCCGTAAGAGTAAGTCCTTGGTGCTGGTACTGCTTGGCAACAGAAACCACAAAACGAAGATTGGCTGTCACCAATTTATCCTTTGCTCGTTCACCTTCTGGGCCGCCCTTCCTGATTTTCTGGGCAAGTTCTATCTCCTCATCGATACTGATCAGTGGGGCACGACCTATTTCAACGAGGTACTTGTCAAGGGCTTCACTTGAACGGTTTGTAATACTCTTCTGAATCTTTAATTGTCTCATCTAAGAAAGTGTTTTTAATTTAAATGATTGATGTCAAAACATTTAAGCGCACAACAAGTGCAATATAATCCAAAAACGGAGCAAAGTTACAAAATATTGTGTTGATAAGCAAATATTTTGCAACTTTTATCGTTTTACTTATAATTTCTTGATATATAGCAATCCACCTCGCGAAGCGCAGAACAAAAAAGTAGCAACAGAATACGTTTAGTTATTAGTTATGCGCAGATGATATTTCTTATTGTCATACGAAATAGCCATAAAGCCCTGCAGCCTATTTATTTTTGAAGAAATATCAAGAGCTACCAGCCCCATGGTTCTGCGAAGATTCACTTCAACGCAAGGATTTACGAGAAAGCCCGAACCGTCTTTCTGTGCTACAATCATCATATCGAGAGATCACGAAGAGGTGACAACAAAGAAGCGAGATTACATTCAAGGCGACACACAATTTCATCAAGTAAATCGAGACTTATAAACTTTGAGATAACTTCACGTTTTGCCATCTCTGTTGCGAGAAGGCTCCCCGTGTATGCCCCGCCACGAGTCTCAAAAAGGGACAACCCCAGGAATCGTACTGTTCCATCATTGTATCGAACAAACTCCGCCCCAAAATCTTTCACCTTATTATATATAGGCTCTATCATTATACCTCCTTGGTTTCGTATTGTATTGACAGTCCAGTTACAAGCATTTTCTGTCATTTTACCATCAAAGAAATATCTTACTCCCCTACCACTACTACTCCAGGGAGCTTTAGCCACAATATTCTTTTGCTTCAACAGAATAGAATCAAAAATCTCTTTATCTGATACATAAACACTCTCACCACAAGTTTTTTCTTCAAGCCCCTTACGAACAACGATGAGCAAATCGGTAGTAATGCACCTATTTGACAATTGCCTAACTTCTTCTATTTGTTCTTTTGACGGTAAAAGTCTTTCTGGGACACCTGATTTTTGTAATTGAAAGCGTAAAGACTTATCCCACCCCCATGCATCTATAGCATGAAGAAATGCGCCACTTTGCTTATCTACATGAGCCAACTGATCGAATGTGCAGAATTCCACATTTGGAGTTTTAATCTTTTTAATATTTTGTAAAGCCGAATATGCACTATCCACATCTTCGACCACAACGATATCACCATCATCAGACCAAAGGGTAGGTAAAAAAGAAAGATCATTGCGTAATTGTCGCCCTGCATGTGGAGGGGTAAATCGTTCTTGGTTTGCGGCAAGAGCCAGATCATGATCAGGATTGAATATTCTAATTGTCATCGTTATTCTGATTAATTTGGTGCAAAGTTAAGAAAATATATTCGTTATTTTTCGCTTATATTTCGTTTTCTATTCATTAAAAGTGCTAAAAAATGTAAAATATCTTCTTTTCTGCCAACTTGACTTTGCAATTTGGAAAATAATAAGTAATTTTGCAAATGTAAATATATATATCTAAAAAACTAATTTAATGGAAGTTTTCTTTCGCACTCATTCATATCTTGTGGAGCACACCAACGCCACGCTCCGTCGCAGTCTGATGGACGAAATCGACTGGACAGACCGCCTTATCGGAATTAAAGGTACACGCGGTGTGGGCAAGACCACTTTTCTTCTCCAATATGCGAAGGAAAAATATGGTCCATTCGATAAGCGCTGCCTTTACATTAACATGAACAACTTTTATTTCCAAGGACGTGGAATCTCTGATTTTGCAGGAGATTTCTATCGTCGTGGAGGTAGAGTATTGCTCATTGACCAAGTATATAAACAGAGCGACTGGAGTAGGGAACTCAGGTCATGTTACGACCTTTATCCAGAGCTTCAGATTGTTTTCACTGGTTCCAGCGTGATGCGTCTTAAAGATGAAAATCCCGAACTGAATGGTATTGTCAAGAGTTACAATCTCAGAGGATTTTCATTTCGTGAGTTCCTCAATTTGGAAACTGGGAATGATTTCCGTGCCTATACTCTCGACCAGATTATCCACAATCATGAGCATATCATTAAGGAAATACTTCCTAAGGTGAGCCCAGCGCAGTATTTCAAGAAATACATAGAGAAAGGGTTTTACCCTCTCTATCTTGAGCATTCTGATTATCGTGAGAATCTGCTAAAGACCATGAATATGACCACCGAAGTGGATATTCTGCTAATCAAGCAGATTGAGCTGAAATATCTCACAAAGATAAAGAAGCTCTTTTATCTACTTGCAGTTGATGGACCAAAAACTCCAAATATCAGTCAACTTGCTCATGAAATACAGACGAGCAGAGCCACAGTGATGAATTATATCAAATATCTGGCAGATGCCCGTCTTATAAATATCATCTACCCTGTAGGACAAATGTTTCCCAAAAAACCTACAAAGGTGATGCTCCACAATTCGAATCTGCTTCACGCCATCTATCCTATCAACGTAGATGAACAGACGAAGATGGAGACTTTCTTCGTCAATGCAATGTGGAAAGACCATAAGGTGAATCAAAGCCCACGCGATACCTTCTATTATGTGGATGGCACCAAGAGATTCCGAATATGTAATGCAGAGACAGAACGCAAGGCAAGGTTCAACTCTGACATTATATACATGCGATACAATACGGAAGTGGGAAAAGACAATCTAATACCTCTTTGGCTGCTCGGTTTTATGTATTAACCTCTGAGCTCCTCTATCCGTAAGTGCTGACATAAATATAAGCGACTAACTTAATAAATGTATAAAACTATATTATATTATAACATTTTTTTCTAATTATAAATCAAAAATGGCTAAAGAAAAGAAATTTATCACTTGTGATGGTAATGAGGCTGCTGCTCACGTAAGCTATATGTTTACTGAGGTCGCTGCTATCTACCCTATCACTCCATCTTCACCTATGGCTGAGCACACAGACGACTGGGCAGCTCGTGGCCGTAAGAACATGTGGGGACAGGAAGTTCTCGTACAGGAAATGCAGTCTGAAGGCGGTGCTGCTGGTGCAGTTCACGGTTCTCTCCAGGCAGGTGCGCTTACTTCTACCTATACTGCTTCTCAGGGTCTTCTCCTTATGATCCCTAATATGTACAAGATTGCTGGTGAGTTGCTCCCATGTGTATTCAATGTTTCTGCACGTACACTTGCCTCTCACGCTCTATGTATCTTCGGTGACCACTCTGACGTAATGGCTTGTCGCCAGACAGGCTTCGCAATGTTTGCTTCAAGCTCTGTTCAGGAGGTTATGGACCTCACTGCTGTTCCTTACCTTGCTACTCTTGAGACAAAGGTTCCATTCATAAACTTCTTTGATGGTTTCCGTACTTCTCACGAGTATCACAAGATTGAAGTGATGGACATGGAGGACATCAAGGCTATCACTCCAATGGAGTATGTAGAGGAATTCCGCAACCGTGCACTCACCCCAGAGCGTCCTGTTACACGTGGTACTGCTGAGAATCCAAACGAGTTCTTTACACATCGTGAGGCTTGTAACTCCTACTATGACGCTATCCCGGACACAGTAGAGAAATATTGCCAGAAGATTACCGAGATTACAGGTCGTGAATACCACTGCTTCAACTACTATGGTGCTGAAGATGCAGAAAACATCATCATCCTCATGGGTTCTGCTTGTGAGGCTGCCAAGGAAGCTATCGATTACCTCGTTTCACAGGGCAAGAAGGTAGGTATGGTGAATGTTCACCTCTATCGTCCGTTCTCTGTAAAGTATCTCCTCTCTGCCGTGCCTAAGACCTGTAAGAAGATTGCAGTTCTTGACCGTACCAAGGAGCCTGGCTGTGAGGGTGAGCCTCTCTACCTCGATGTAATGGCTGCATACTACAATGTAGAAAATCGTCCTCTTATCGTTGGTGGTCGCTTCGGTCTCGGTTCTTGCGAAGTTACTCCTGCAAGAATTATCTCCGTTTATGACAACCTCGAGCTCGACCAGCCTAAGAACCACTTCACATTGGGTATCGTTGACGATGTAACAAATCTCTCTCTCCCTGCTGTAGAAGAAATGCCTCTCGGTGGTGCTTCTATTCAGGAGTGCAAATTCTTCGGTCTCGGTGCTGACGGTACCGTAGGTGCTAACAAGAACTCTGTAAAGATTATCGGTGACAATACAGACAAGCACTGTCAGGCTTATTTCTCATACGACTCAAAGAAGTCAGGCGGTTTCACATGTTCTCACCTCCGTTTTGGTGACGAGCCAATCCGCTCTACATATCAGATCACAACTCCTAACTTCGTAGCTTGTCACGTTCAGGCTTACCTGAACATGTACGACGTTACACGTGGTATCCGTGAGAATGGTTCATTCCTTCTCAACACTATCTTCGACGGCGAGGAACTCATCAACTTTATCCCTAATAAGGTAAAGCGCGTATTCGCACAGAAGAACATCAAGGTTTACTACATCAACGCTACAAAGATTGCTCAGGAGATTGGTCTTGGCAACCGTACCAACACTATCCTCCAGTCTGCATTCTTCCGTATCACTGAGGTTATCCCTGTAGATCTCGCTGTTGAGCAGATGAAGAAGTTCATCGTTAAGTCTTACGGTAAGAAGGGTCAGGACGTTGTTGACAAGAACTATGCTGCTGTTGACCGTGGTGGTGAATACAAGCAGTTGGCTGTAGATCCAGCATGGGCTAACCTCGCTGACGATCCAGTTAAGGAGGATAAAGCACCTGCATTCGTTAAGGAACTCGTTCGTCCTATCAACGCTCAGGCTGGTGACCTGCTCAAGGTTTCTGACTTCGTAAAGCACAACACCGTAGATGGCACATGGCAGAACGGTACCGCTGCTTATGAGAAGCGTGGCGTAGAGGCATTCGTTCCTGTTTGGAATGTAGAGAACTGTATCCAGTGTAACAAGTGTTCTTTCGTCTGCCCACACGCAGCTATCCGTCCATTCGTACTCACTGACGAAGAGAAGGCTGGCTATACAGGTGCTACTCAGGACATCAAGGCTCCTGCAGCACTCAAGGGTATGCACTTCGCTATCGCTCCATCACCACTCGACTGTCTTGGTTGCGGTAACTGTGCTGACGTTTGTCCAGGCAAGAAGGGCGAAAAGGCTCTCACTATGATTCCTTACAACCCAGACGAAGAGAAGATGCAGACTCTCGCTAACGAATGGGAATACCTCGTTAAGGAAGTAAAAACCAAGCAGAATCTCGTTGACATCAAGCAGTCTCCAAAGAACTCCCAGTTCGCTACCCCACTCTTCGAGTTCTCTGGTGCATGCTCTGGTTGCGGTGAGACTCCTTATGTCAAGCTGATTTCACAGCTCTTCGGTGACCGTGAGATTATCGCCAATGCTACAGGATGTTCTTCTATCTACTCTGCTTCCATCCCTTCAACTCCATACACAACCAACGAAAAGGGTCAGGGTCCTGCATTCGACAACTCTTTGTTCGAGGATTTCTGTGAGTTCGGTCTTGGTATGGTTATCGGTAACAAGAAGATGAAGGAACGCATTGCTCTCCTCTTCAAGCAGGTTATTGAATCTGAAGAGGCTCCTGCTGAGTACAAGGCCGCTGCTGCAGAATGGATTGAGAAGCGTGAGGACGCAGAGGAGACAAAGCGTCTTGCTGAAATCCTGAAGCCATTCATCGCTGAAGGCGCTGCTAAGGGCTGTGAGGTTTGCAAGGAGCTCAAGACTCTTGACCACTACCTCATCAAGCGTTCACAGTGGATTATCGGTGGTGACGGTGCTTCTTACGATATCGGTTACGGTGGTCTCGACCACGTTCTCGCTTCTGGTGAGGACCTCAACATCTTCGTAATTGATACTGAGGTTTACTCTAACACTGGTGGTCAGGCTTCTAAGGCTACTCCTCTCGGCGCTATCGCTCAGTTCGCTGCTCAGGGTAAGCGCATCAAGAAGAAGGACCTTGGCATGATTGCTACTACATACGGTTACGTTTATGTAGCTCAGGTTGCTATGGGTGCTGACAATGCACAGTGTCTCAAGGCATTCCGCGAGGCTGAGGCTTATCATGGACCATCTCTCGTTATCGCTTACGCTCCATGTATCAACCACGGTCTTAAGATCAAGGGTGGCATGGGACGTTCACAGGAAGAGGAGCGTCGCGCAGTAGAGTGCGGTTACTGGCACCTCTGGCGCTTCAACCCAGAATTGGCTGAGAAGGGCGAAAATCCATTCTCTCTCGATTCTAAGGAGCCACAGTGGGATAAGTTCCAGGACTTCCTCATGGGTGAGGTTCGTTATCTTTCTGTCAAGAAGGCTTACCCAGCTGAGGCTGATGAGCTCTTCGCAGAGGCACAGAAGATGGCTAAGCGTCGCTACCAGTCTTACGTTCGTCAGACTAAGTTCGATTGGGCAGAGGAACTCTAATTTGAGTTAGAAAGCTTATAAGCTAATAAATAAATGATAATCCTGTCATTTCTCTGGTTTAAAACGCCGTGGAATGACAGGATTTTTTTGTTATAATCTTTATTATTGTATAGTTTTAGCGATACGATAATGCCAGAAATTTACATAAACCAAAATCGGTCAATAGAAGTGGAATAATTTGTGGTCAAATTTGTAACATATTGACAATGTGTCACTTATAAAACCTATTTTCTGATGGCGGTCATTAGAGATTACTATAAAGGCTTATAATCAAATAGTTACAAAATCAACCACAAAAAAAGGTTGTACTAATGACCGATTTGGGATAAATCTTTCTGAAAGATAATCAAAATTTTTCGTTTTACATTCGAAAGATTCACTTTCTGATAAAAATATGGGTTTTCAACAATATAGTCTGAAACCAACATGTCGAAAACCCAGGATCGAGTAATTAGAACTACCCTACTTTTTTTGTTTAGTCACGACGGAAAATGTCACGTGTATAAACCTTACTTTCTACATCATCAAGACAAGTATCGTAACGATTGGCAATGATGGCATGCGACAATGACTTGAACTTGTCAAGGTCATTGACCACCTTACTGCCAAAGAATGTGGTACCATCTTCAAGTTTTGGCTCGTAGATGATGACTTCTGCCCCTTTTGCATTAATGCGCTTCATAATTCCCTGAATGGCAGACTGACGGAAATTATCTGAGTTTGATTTCATTGTAAGGCGATACACTCCAATGGTATAACAGGAAGACTCCTTGGCATACTGTATATTACTTGAGTAGTCATACCAACCAGCTTTTCTAAGCACAGAGCAGGCGGAATTCTCGACGCCTGCCGTCAGCCAATGGTGGCATTGAGGCTAATTTCTGTGCATATTTTACATAAAGTGAACGACAATAACCTACTGGTATAGTGGCTTTTATCACCATAGTAGCCTCTGGATTGACTTCCAGTACGAGATCGATTACCTCCTCTACATGACTGGTGTCGAAATAATTCTTGACAGGGTCATAATTCGTAGGTGCTGCAATTACCACAAAATCTGCATCTCTATAAGCTTCTCTACCATCAAGAGTAGCAATGAGATTCAATTGCTTTTCAGTAAGATATTTCTCTATGTATTCATCCTGAATTGGCGAAATATGATTATTTATCTTATCTACTTTTTCAGGTATCACATCCACTGCTGTCACATGATGGTGCTGCGCAAGAAGAGTTGCAATACTAAGTCCTACATAACCAGTTCCGGCTACTGCCACTTTTATTTCTTTATATTCACGCATATTGAGAGTTTATTATAGTTTACAAGGTTGTCCGTTGTTTATATAAAATATATCAGTTTTATTTACTGCATACAAAGGTACTGTTTTTTATATAATCATCTTTTTTTCACTAAAAAAGAGTAACTGAAAGTATGAAATCTTCTTTATGTCAGTTTTTTTTGTTACTTTTGCATTGCAATTCCAAATTACAACACATTTATATGCAAAAAGGCCAAACACTATTTTACATTCAGGCGATTCTTGCAGGTATCCTCATCGGACTGGGAGATATTGTCTATGTCGCAACTGAAAGTCACATTCTCGGTTCATTTCTGTTCTCACTTGGACTGCTCAGTATTCTTATCAAAGGTTATCCTTTATATACAGGAAGAATAGGCTATGTAGAAAGATTTAAAGATTTATGGAATCCGAGAAAGGGAATGCTCCCTATCATTCTGTTCAACTTTATTGGAATTGCCATCGTTTGCGCTCTTGCGAATGCGAGTCGACTTGACCTTTCGGCAGTAGATGCGATGGTTAATACGAAATGCTCACAAACATGGTACAGCGCCCTCTTCCTATCATGGGGATGCGGAGTGATGATGTATCTTGCCGTAAACGGTTGGAAGAAAAGTCAAAACCCTCTAACTGTCATCATGCCTATTATGTTCTTCATCCTCTGTGGGTTTGAACACTGCATTGCCAACTTTGGCTATTTCTGGATGTGGATAGCTGGCGACGGTTTTGCCCATGTGGCAGAAAGAGTTATGGAACTGCCTCTCGGATTCAGTATCAATCTGCTGATAATGATATTCGGAAATGCTATCGGAAGTCTCTGTTTCTCAAAGATTTGACCATACAATCTAAGACAAAGGGCAGGGCTTTCCACTATAATGTATTTACACACATATATTGACCAAGAAAAATAAACTATGATCAACTACGATTTGAGTAAAATAACCACAGTGATATTCGATGTCGATGGGGTTTTAAGTGATAACACAATACCTATGGACAGCAATGGAAATCCTATCCGCACAATGAATATCAAAGACGGTTATGCAATACAATTAGCTGCAAAGCAAGGCATTCGTCTCGCTATCCTGACAGGAGGCAAGGACGACTCCATCGTGTATCGTTACTCTAAGCTCGGCATGAAAGACATCTTCATGGGCGCGGCAGTAAAGGTTTCCATCTATGAAGATTACTGTAAGAAAAACGGACTTACAGACGAGGAGATAATATATGTGGGCGATGATATTCCGGATTATGAGATAATGTCACGAGTAGGTTGCTCTTGTTGTCCGTCTGATGCTTGCAGTGACATCAAAGATATATCCACTTATGTCAGTCCAAATCCAGGAGGCAACGGATGTGTCAGAGATATACTGGAGCAGGTGCTACGAGCAAAAGACTTGTGGCTCAGTTCTGCAAAGGCATTTGGATGGTAGATCTTAATGCCTAATTCATTATTCTTAATTCACGAAATTATAATTATTGGTTTATAATCTATAATGAAACTAATATTGGCAAGCAATTCTCCAAGAAGACGAGAACTTCTGGGAGGTCTTGATATTCCATACGAAGTACACATAATCAAAGGCATTGATGAGAGTTATCCAAACTCTTTGCCAGTCAATGAAGTTGCAGGGTTTATCGCCCAGAAGAAAGCAGTCCCTTATAAAGATTGGTTTGCCGATGCCCAATATGTACCATCCGACATTAAGATGACAGACAACACAGTCATTGTAACTGCTGATACTGTAGTTGCGGTTGACGATGAAATACTCGGAAAACCCGTATCTCGCGATGATGCTCACAGGATGTTGCGCTTAATAAGCGGAAGAACTCATCAGGTGTTTACTGGAGTTTGCCTCTTGTCTGCCAAGTATGAAAAGTCGTTTTCTGTTTGTACAGATGTCACATTCAGAGAACTGACTGACGAAGAAATCTATTATTATATAGACCACTACAAACCTTTTGACAAAGCAGGAGCTTACGGCATTCAGGAATGGATTGGGTATATAGGAGTTACGCGATTGGAAGGTAGTTACTTCAATGTGATGGGGCTTCCAGTCCAAAGGATTAATGACGAGCTCCATATGATGGCACAGCTTTTGTAAGTAAACTCGTATATGACATACAAATATACAGAACAATTATCATCGCTATTGAGTCGGACAAAGCAATATGCCTCTCAGATGCATAGCCATACCATACGCCCTGAGCATCTTCTTCTTGCTATGATAAAGGACAAATTTGATTTTCCACATCAGGCAATGAGAAAACTCAATGTGAATGAGCAAGCTATCGCTGACCAACTCATTGATACAATCCAGAATATCTACAATAGGCAAGAGGACAACTCCTCTTCACAGGATAATGACCTATTAGACTTCAACGATCAGGCTAACACCATATTGCGACTTGCCAATCTTGAAGCCAGAATGAGTCATGACCACAATGTGGATGTAAAACACGTCCTCTTGGCGATGCTCCACGACGGTATCAACAGCATTGCTAAAGAGATTATGGAGGAAAACAACATGAATTATGATGATGTACTGAACTTCAGCGAGCAATATGTTCCAGCTGAAAAGGACAAACCTGTCACTGACGGACTCGATTTGACCGAGGACGACAGCGAAGAGGAACAGTCTAAAACTAATAATAAAAGCACTCAGACTACAGATAAAACTAACGCTCACGGAAACAAGAACGTAAGGAAGACTCCTATTCTGGATAATTTTTCCATAGACTTGACGCAATCTGCCACAGAAGGAAAACTCGATCCTTGCGTAGGTAGAGAAAAGGAAATTCAGCGTATTACCGAAATACTGTGCCGTAGAAAGAAGAATAATCCGATTCTTATCGGTGAGCCAGGCGTAGGTAAAAGTGCCATTGTAGAAGGACTTGCCCAGTTGCTGAGCGAGAATAAGGTCTCACCTATTTTATATAATAAGAGACTTGTCTCTCTCGATCTTGCTGGCATGGTGGCAGGCACAAAATACCGCGGACAGTTTGAGGAACGCATCAAAGCTCTCGTGAAGGAACTTGAAGAGAACCCAAATGTCATTATATTCATCGATGAAATACATACTATCATTGGTGCAGGTGGAGGTGCAGGTTCGATGGATGCCGCAAATATGCTGAAACCTGCCCTTGCAAGAGGAAAGGTACAGTGTATCGGTGCCACCACTCTTGAAGAGTATTCCAAGTCAATAGAAAAGGACGGAGCTCTCGAAAGACGTTTCCAGAAAATCATTGTCCAGCCTTCTACTTCTGAAGAAACCTTGCAAATCTTGCAAAATCTCAAGAAACGTTACGAGGAGCATCATCATGTCCGTTACACAGACGAGGCTCTGGAAGCTTGTGTCAAACTGACAGAAAGATATGTCACAGACCGTGCTTTTCCGGATAAGGCTATCGATGCCTTAGACGAAGTAGGCGCTCGTATGCACTTGAAATTTACCGACATACCACAGGAAATCATTGACATTGAAAAGAAAATCACAGAAGCAAAGGAAAAGAAGATTGAGTCAGTGAAGAATCAAAACTTTGAACTTGCTGCCCAATATCGTGATCATCAGAGCGAATTGGAAAACCAACTGGATAAATCTAAGGCGGAATGGCAATCAAAAGCCTCACCAGAACCTAAGGAAATATCTGCCGACGACGTTGCTGATGTTGTATCGATGATGACTATTATTCCAGTGCAAAGGATGGCTGAGAGCGACATGGAGCGTCTTCGCAGCATGGACAAAGTGCTGAAGAATGCAGTAATAGCGCAGGATTCTGCCATTGATAAGATGGTGAAATCCATCAGAAGAAACCGCATAGGACTTCGCGACCCTAATCATCCGATTGGCGTATTCATGTTTCTTGGACCCACCGGTGTAGGAAAGACTTTCCTTGCGAAAAAGCTTGCTGAGCATATGTTTGGCTCTGCTGATGCTCTTATTCGTATTGATATGAGTGAATATACCGAAGCGTTCAATACATCCAGACTTGTAGGAGCTCCTCCTGGATATGTGGGTTATGAAGAAGGTGGTCAGCTGACAGAACAAGTAAGACGCAAGCCTTACAGCATTGTGTTGCTCGATGAAATAGAAAAAGCACACGGAAACGTATTCAATATGCTCCTGCAAGTACTTGATGAAGGTCGACTGACTGATGGAAACGGCAGATTGGTAGATTTCCGCAATACTGTCATTATCATGACTTCCAATGCAGGAACCCGCCAACTGAAGGAGTTCGCACATGGAGTCGGCTTTACTGCTGGCAACGGACTTTCTGTCAATATGAATGAAAAGGATAAAGAATATGCTCGCTCCATTATTCAGAAAAGTCTAAGTAAGCAGTTCGCACCAGAATTTCTTAATAGACTTGATGAAATAATCACCTTCAACCAACTTGATCTCAATGCTATAAGAAAGATTATCGACATAGAATTAGCAGGACTCGAGAAACGAATGAAGGCACTTGGTTATTCAATCCATGTGGAAGATGACGCCAAAGACTTCGTCGCAGAAAAGGGATATGATGTACAGTTTGGCGCACGACCTCTAAAACGTGCGATACAGACATACATAGAAGACTCTGTATGCGAAAAGATACTCAGTGAAGAAATCCATGAAGGCGATGAAATCACCATTACAAAGGAAGAACTTTTGAAAAGTAATTGAAGTAAAGGACAATTGGACGCTATTAGTATGATAAAACAAAAAACTCTCAAATAATAAGACAAAGCCTGACAGTGTATATGATTGATAAGATTTGGCAGATATTATTCTGATTTTTCAGTACTAATAGGCAGAAATATTCACAACAGACAAAAACAAACAAAGATAAAAATAGAAAAACATATCCTGTTTGTTTTTGTCTGTTGTTTTAGTGAATCATTATGTAAAATAGTCTCAAATATTTTCCTAACAGAAATGTCAAAATATGAAATACTCATGTTATATATTCGACCTTGACGGTACGTTGCTTTATACATTGGAAGATCTTGCTAATAGTGTAAACTATGCAATGGAGCAAAACCACTACCCTATTCATACTCTTGAAGAAGTGCGCAATATGGTAGGTAATGGAGTAAAGGTATTGATAGAAAGGGCTGTTCCTTCTGGCACATCAGAGGACGACACCCTTCGCACGCTATCCATCTTCCAGAAACATTATCTTATTCATAATGAGGACACAACTAAACCATATGACGGAATTATCGATATGCTTAAAGCTTTGAAAAATGCTGGTAAGAAAGTGGCTGTAGTGAGCAATAAATTCGACAAAGCAACTAAAGCATTGTGTGAAAAATATTTTCCTGGACTAATAGATATTGCCGTAGGCGAGAATGAGGCCGCTGGAATAAGAAAGAAGCCTTATCCTGATATGGTAGTGGAAGTAATGAGAAAACTGAATGTCTCACCAGAAGAGTCTGTCTATATAGGAGATAGTGAGGTGGACATTGATACAGCCCACAATTCTTCCTTACCTTGTATCACTGTGTTATGGGGATTTAGAGAGAAGGAGTTTCTTACAGAAAAAGGAGCTACTTGCTTTGTTTCTTCCCCATTAGAGATAAGCGATATAAGATAGTTGCCTAACCAAATAACAACCATCATATACGAGAAAAGGCAGGAGATATAATCTCTTGCCTTTTATGTTTGTTTGGAATAAGTTTTGAATAAGTTATTATGCTTCAGCAGAAGGTATTACAGATACCACGCTCTTGTTGAACTTTCCTTTGTGGAAGTTTACAGTTCCATCAATGAGAGCATAGAGTGTGTCGTCCTTACCCTGAGCAACGCCAGCACCTGCGAAGTGCTTGTTGCCACGCTGACGAACGATGATATTGCCAGCAATAACTGACTGACCACCGAAGATCTTAACACCAAGTCGCTGAGAAGCGGATTCACGGCCGTTCTTAGAACTACCTACACCTTTTTTGTGTGCCATTTCTTACGTTCCTCCTGATTTAAGCTACTACTGATTTAATTACTACCTGTGTGAACTGTGCACGATGACCGTTGCGCTTGCGCTCGTCCTTACGACGCTTCATCTTGAAGACAATCACCTTGTCACCCTTTACGAGTGGCTGAACAACTTCACATACTACTTTTGCGCCCTCTACAGTTGGAGCGCCTACTGTGATAGCACCCTCGTTATCTACGAGAAGTACCTTCTCAAACTCAACGGTCTGACCTTCCTGTGCTTCCTTAATGTGGTGCACGAAGAGTTTCTTGCCTTCTTCAGCCTTGAACTGCTGGCCGTTGATTTCTACAATTGCGTACATTTACTTTTATTATTGTAAAATGGTTACTTCCGCCAGGCGAATGACACCGCGTCATTGCTTTTTCGAGCCCGAACGGACTAAATCGGATGCAAAATTACAAAAAATATCTCAAACAGAGACACTTATAGCATACTTATTGTCAAATATTTAATTTTGTTTAACATTCAATGTCACCAATCATCGTATATAAATAAAATTACCGGGACTCTCACATACATGAAAGCCCCAGCAATTATCATTCAATAGTACAATTTCTTTACGTTAGAAAGATTGTGAAATCAATCATTTATGTCCACCTTTATCTTGAGTTCGTCCAGCTGCTTAGCGTCAAGATAACCAGGAGCATCAAGCATCACGTCGCGACCTGAATTGTTCTTAGGGAATGCGATACAGTCACGGATAGAATCGAGACCAGCAAAGAGGCTTACGAAACGGTCGAGACCATAAGCAAGACCTCCGTGAGGAGGCGCACCATACTTGAACGCATTCATGAGGAAGCCAAACTTCGTCTGTGCCTGCTCTGGTGTAAAGCCGAGAATCTCGAAAATCTTCTGCTGTAATTTGGCATCATGAATACGGATAGAACCGCCACCTACTTCGACGCCATTGATTACCATATCGTATGCATTTGCGCGAACGCTTGCAGGATCTGTGTCAAGCAAAGGAATATCTTCTGGTTTTGGAGATGTAAATGGATGGTGCATAGCCATAAGACGATTTTCTTCATCGCTCCATTCATACATAGGGAAGTCGATAACCCAGAGGCAAGAGAAATTGAATTTATCACGGAGTCCCATGCGTGTTCCCATTTCGAGACGAAGCTCACAGAGCTGCTTACGCACCTTCATGGCATCATCACCTGAAAGGATAAGGATAAGGTCACCTACCTTAGCATTCATCTTTTCCTTGAGTGCTTGCAGGGTTTCCTGTGTATAGAACTTATCTACGCTTGACTTTACTGTACCGTCTTCCTGTACTCGTGCATATACCAATCCCTTGGCACCTACCTGAGGACGTTTTACAAAATCTGTGAGTTGATCGATTTGTTTACGTGTCAGCACAGCCTGTCCCTCACAGCAAATACCGCCAATATATGCAGCACCGTCAAACACCTGGAAACCTTCAGGGAAAATACTCTCTACGATTTCTTTTGAAGCATTGTCCTTCTGAGTAGTCTTTAGCTCTACGAACTTCATTCCAAAGCGTGTATCTGGCTTGTCTGAACCGTAGTATTTCATAGCATCAGCCCATGTCATACGAGGCAACTGCGGAATATCAACATTGAGAATAGTCTTGAAAAGATGGCGGCTCATACCCTCAAACATCAGAAGAATATCCTCTTGCTCTACGAAAGACATCTCACAGTCAATCTGTGTAAACTCTGGCTGACGGTCAGCACGAAGGTCCTCATCACGGAAACATTTACAGATCTGGAAATAGCGGTCGATACCAGCAACCATAGAAAGCTGCTTAAGAGTCTGTGGAGACTGAGGAAGAGCATAGAACTGACCAGGATTCATGCGTGAAGGCACAACGAAGTCGCGAGCTCCTTCTGGTGTTGAATTGACGAGAATAGGTGTTTCAATCTCAAGAAAACCTTGCTGATCGAGATAACGGCGCACTTCAAAAGCAAACTTATGACGCAGTTCCAGATTCTTACGCACGATAGGACGACGCAGATCGAGGTAACGATATTTCATGCGAAGGTCATCACCTCCATCGCTCTCATCCTCAATAGTGAATGGAGGAACTTCAGAAGCATTAAGGATATTGAGCTCGCTGACGAGTATCTCTATATCACCAGTCGGGATACTCTTGTTTTTGGAATAACGCTCAGCTACTACGCCCTTTGCCTGAATGCAGTATTCACGACCGAGCTTGCCAGCCATCTGGCGAAGTTCTTCAGATGCGTCCTCGTTGAATGCCAACTGGGTAATACCATATCTGTCACGAAGATCAACGAAGGTAAGAGCGCCAAGATTGTGGATGCTCTGTACCCATCCGGCGAGAGTGACCTTCTCGCCTACATTTTCAATGCGGAGTTCACCGCAGGTATTTGTTCTGTACATATTATATTATTATGACTGTTTGTATTCTTACTCTATCATTTCTGACAAGACGCCAATATCTTATATTGTTCCAACTGGTCCAGAACCATTTGCACATCAGCTTTGCATGTAGCCTCGTCAACATCGTAATCCGCCATTACAGCATCAACGATATCCTCTATTCCATTGACGCCTTTCTCAAGCACTCTCCAAATCAGGAGTGAAGTCTCATTAAGAGCAATGACATGAGAGAAATCTATATTGTGTTCTCCCATAGCTACAACGATGTTTTCTCCACATACGTTTCTCACTTCAAAGCCAGAATTTAATTTCAGCATATATTTTATCGACTTTAATTCAAAATTCAGTTTCAAATGTTACGCTTATTTCTATAGTAGTCTATTGCGCAATTTCAATGGCAATCGGCTCCAAACAGTAAGCAACCAGCGTCTTACAGGAGTTAGTTTACGCCATACTTTAGAATAGATTCGAAAGTATGTTCCATCCACGAAGTCCTTTTTATTGCTATTTTTTCGTATAAAAGCCCTTACTATCAGTTTCACATTCTCCAGAGGAATGATAGGGTCTGGGGTAATATTACCATCACCAAGCATTTGTACTCGCCTGTCATCCACGTATATAATACGGTGTAAAGCATAAGAGCCTGGCCTTATTTCCGCCAACACCACATCACCAATCTGAAGTTTACGATTTATCTTTACGAGTATAGCTTTGTCCCTTCTGTCTTCCAGAAATGGTCTCATGCTGTATCCACGAAGCGGTATAGTCACTTCATGTCCGGCATTAGCCAATTCTATTACGTGAGGCAGGAATTCCGCATTGCTCAAGATTTTGACTCTTACGTTCTTTCTTTCGTCCATCATATCAGTTATATTCCTTTCTTCATACCTGCCGACGCAATAATCGCCGAGTCTTTATCAGGCAGACAATGGAGAGCATATACAGGAATGCGCTCCAGCACTTTCGAGACAGTATCGCCATTGGCGCGATATACGCGTTCATCCCATTTCATTGTGGAACATGCGGGAAGAAGCGTTACAAAAGCCCTTATAGGTTTTAATCTCTCAAGGAAATTACTGTTATCACGATGTATTAAAGCCATTGCTCCAAGTGGCGCTTTCACATTACGGTAACACGGCGTCTTTCCACTCCAAGGAGAACCGTAAATATAGACATCATCATCCTTTATACGTATTACAGGATTGTCGTCATTCATAAGGTCACAATCGGGAATATAGCGTAGCCAATTACTTACCTGAGTACTTTTGCCAGTTCCGCTCTTTGCCGTGAAAGCATAGCCTTTTCCTTCATGTCTTACCAATGAAGCATGGACAAGGACTGTATCAAGCGATGCTGTGGCAAAAGCGAAGCAAAGCATTACCAAGGAATTAAGGGCAAAATTACGACGCACATTGTCACCTCTTAGCGCACAGCGACATTGACGAAAATCTTCATTTGCGATTAGCAATGCACACTGAAAACCTGTAACATCACCTATTACGAATTGATATCCGTTTGGTTTATCATCATGAGTTTTCAGGCGAAACACCTTAATAATTCCGTTTCCCGTATCCACATCACGTATCAGTCGTCTCTCTCCCTTGCTTACAGACTTCAAACTATCATCGACAGTGATATCTATAAGAGGTGCATGAGAGTCTTCTTCGGCCCTAAACGGTGCAAAAGAAGGAAGCAGAGAGTCATTCTGGTACGAATCCTTGAACGTCAGGCGCAATCTATGTTCGGCTATTTCGTAAAGCATAGCAGACTACTCTTCCTCGCTTTCCTGGACAGGAGTGAATGCAAATTCCTCTTTAGTGATGTATTTCACCACGTATCCATCTTTTATAAAGCGTTCCTTGATCTTGAGATAACGCTTTTCGGCTTTCTTCTTCTTCAGATTATATGATACGAGCGTTGTCATTCGTCCATCTCCGGTTTTGCTGATATACTCAGAGAGCTGATTGGAATATTCTCGACGATCTACGAGAAATTTTGTCTTTTTCTCTACAGTAACCATACCAATCTCCTGCATATCGGTCATATAGACCACAGAGTCAGATACTGAGATTGCGACACCAAAAATGCTGATGTCTGTTTTTATCTTTGCTTTTTCTGCAAAAGCACCACATACGATGCTAAGGAATAAAGCCAGTATTGTGAGTTTTTTGTTCATAATCTTATTTAGGGTTGTCGTTTTGTGGACTGATGATTGGACTTTCTGTCCGAACGAATCAATGATGTTCCTTCAGAGGTTTGCGAAGCTTTCGCTCTGCCTTATGCCTTATTTGACGAACGCGTTCACGCTTGAGATTCATTCGCTCACCAATCTCTGACATGGTAATAGCATCACAACCAAGACCATAGTAGAGTTTTATCACTTCCTGTTCGCGCTCATTCAGTATGCTTAATCCTTGCGAAAGTCCATAACCGAATGAAGACAGATAAGCTTCTTCATGAGCATTTCGACCATCATGGTCACGCATACGGTCGGCATAAGTGGTCAGTCCGCCAGGCTTGCAAGGGGTATCTATGGAAACTTCTGCGACAGCATCTGTGCTTACTGCCCCACTCTGCTGCGCAATTGCACGCTCCATTGCCTTGCGAATATCCCAGACTGCGTATTGCACGAAACGTACCCCCTTGTCAGGATTCCATTTCTGAGCCGCCATCATCATGGCTATATTTCCTTCGCTGACGAGGTCGTCAAGGGAAAGTCCGCGATTCTGGTACTGACGTGCCACATATACCACAAAACCAATGTTTGCAGTTATCAGTCTTTCCAAAGTTTTTGAGTCGCCATCAGCTATTTGCTTGCCAAGTTCTTTCTCCTCCTGCTCTGTGAGTCTGCTTGAAAGTTTGTCGGTTATCGGTTCGTTCTTTTCCTTCATTTTACCTTGTTGTTTTTTCGGAATCATGTATTATGAACCCAATTCCAAGTGCAAATTTAATACTTTTTCGTGAAAAAGCATAAATCTTCGTACTAAAAAAATGAAAAACAGATAGTTTTTGTTTGCCATATTTGAAAAACTTAGTAATTTTGCAAATTGAATATAGTATATAATCATATATAAACAGCCTGAAATGGTTTTCTTTTCAAATAATTCGGACCACTACATAAATAAAAATAATCATAACAAACTAACAACTAACTATCAATGAAAAAAAATCTACTTTTCATCCTCGCTCTCGCATTACCGCTGTTAGCTTTTGCGGGAAAGAAGGCTACATTCAAGATGCCAGACGTGGCTCTTCCTGTAATTCCAAACAATGTTGTCACTCTGACTGATTTCGGAGCAAAAGGTGACGGAACAACTCTTTGCACTGATGCTTTTACAAAAGCAATGAAAAAACTTTCCTCTATGGGCGGAGGAAAACTGGAAGTGCCTGCAGGTATATGGTTTACAGGCCCGATACAGTTTGAGAGCAACATCGAGCTTCACACTGCAGTCGGCGCATTGATAGTATTCACTGACGATTACGATGCTTATCCTATGATTGAAACAATGTTTGAAGGCAATACCGCAAAGCGCAGAATGTCACCTCTTTATGCATACAATAAAGAAAATATTGCCATCACCGGATACGGAACCTTCGACGGCAACGGACAAGCTTGGCGCCCTGTCAAGAAACTTAAGTTGACAGATGCTCAATGGTCTGCATTGACTAAGAGTGGCGGTTCCGTAGAAAAGAATATATGGTATCCTGAGATTAAGGAGCGCGCATTCAATCGCCCTGTATTGCTCGACTTCATGTACTGCAAGAAGATCCTTCTCAAGAATGTCACATTCAGCAATTCCCCTGCATGGAATGTCCACCCTTGCATCTGCGAGGACGTGACAATAGAAGGAGTCAATATCAAGAACCCATGGTTTGCGCAGAATGGCGACGGTCTCGACCTCGAATCATGCAAGCGTGCCAAGATTATCAATACTACATTCGATGTGGGCGATGACGCCATCTGCATCAAGTCGGGCAAAGATGCTGAGGGGCGCCGTATAGGCAAGCCTTGTGAGGATGTATTCATAAGCGGATGCACTGTGCTGCATGGTCATGGGGGATTCGTTATCGGCTCTGAAATGTCTGGCGGAGCAAGGAATATCCGCATCACAAACTGTGTATTCAATGGCACAGACACCGGAATCCGATTCAAATCCACCCGTGGACGTGGCGGACTCGTGGAGAATATCTTTCTGGACAATATCCTTATGCGCGACATTGCCAATGAAGCTTTCACCTTCAGTCTATATTATGCCAACAAACCTGTAGGGGGAAAGGCAGACAAGGATACTTCTGCTGAGGATGCCATTCCTCCTGTCACAGAAGAGACTCCTTGCTTCCGCAATATTTTCCTTGACAATATCATTTGCCACGGCGCCCAGAGGGCTATCTATTTCAACGGTTTGCCAGAGATGCCTATAAATAATGTAGTGATGAAAAATTCGCTCTTTATGGCTGAGACTGGCGCTGACATCAATTATGCTAAAGATATCACGTTTGAGAATGTCCATATTTCCGTTACTAAAGGTGAGGTTCTTACAAAGTCTTCTGCTGAAGTAAAAATAAAGTAACTCTGCCATAATGTTCATCTCCGTCTCGGATAACCAAAGAAACTAAAAACAAAATAATACGAAAGATAAATAATGAAAAAGATTCTTACACTTCTCCTTATTCTGTTTACCATCACCACCACCCTATTCGCTGCTAAAGCTAAGCGCGGATGGGTGCAAGTAAAGCAGAGTGACGGCACGTATCTTTGGATACAGGGATATGGAGACGAACACTTACATTGGTACACCACGAAGGACAGCGTCCTGCTCTGCCACATAGGAATGGATTACTATGTGGCCAAAACTGAAGCTCAAGGCATTCTTACATCTACAGGAGTCCTCGCTCACGAACCTGAAGGCAGGTCTGCCAAGGAGATGGCTCTCATCGCTTGTCAGAACAGCGAACTCTTCTTTAATGCAATCGTCAGCAATATCACGAGATCAAAGATGGGCGAACTCCTCGATGACAAGTCTGGCTATTTTCCTCACAAAGGCTCTCCTAAGGTGCTCGTCATACTTGCAGATTTCAGCGACCAGCGTTTCCTCTACAACGATCAGGACACAAAGACAATATTCAATGCCTACCTGAACGCAGACGGAAGACCGCAGGCTGAATGCGACAATAAAACTCGTAAAAACTATGGCGTCAGTGCCAATTATGGTTCTGTAAAGCAATATTTCAAGGATATGAGTTATGGAGCTTACACTCCTCAATTTGACGTTTACGGCCCTGTGCATCTGTCTCAGAATATGGCATATTACGGAAACAACGAAAACAACAGAATGTATCTTTTCATTCCTGACGTTTGCGACAAAGCATATAAAGAATTAGGAGTGGATTTCTCAGAATATGACTCTGATGGCGATAATAAAGTTGACCTCGTATATGTCATCTTTGCTGGATATTCCGGTTCCATCGATGGCAATTCTGCCGACTGCATCTGGCCTAAGACTGGTTGGCAAACTGCAGGTCCTTACAATGGCGTGACCGTTTCTCACTACTGTGTCGTAAACGAGCTTAACGGCACTCCTCAAGCTACAACGAAATATGGATACATGATAAATGGCATCGGACTCTTCTGCCATGAGTTTTCTCATGCTATGGGACTTCCAGATTTCTATTCCTACAACAAATATGCACATTGCGACAATCAAGGTATGGAAAACTGGTCACTCCTCGATAACGGTGAATACGTGCATGAGGGTTACTACCCTACTGCCTACACCGCATGGGAAAGAGAAGCAATGGGATGGATGGAGATAGAGACTCTTACAGAGAAAGGAACATATCGCATCAATTCCCTTACGCAAGGCATCGACGACACTTCCAAGGAATACATCAAAGGCAATGCTTATCGCATCTACAACGAGCAGGATCCTAACCGCAATGAATATTATATTATTGAGAATATCCAGCGTGAAGGCTGGAACTATGCCCTCGGCGTAAATTATCGCCGTCCGCATGGCATGATGATTACCCACGTGGATTTTGACAAGACACGCTTCTCACTCTCTACTTTCTCTGGAAACTCCGTCAACTCTATAAAAGGTCACCCACGCATGACTATACTTCCTGCAGATGGTCGCTTGGTATCTTCTTATACAGACAATAGAATTTGTGCTGAAAAGATGGAGAACCAACTCTATCCTGGCAAATGCAACGTCAATCATTTCGACTACAAGCTCCCTGCACGCACACTCACCACTACTGAAGGTCATGACACCATCGTAGCGGCATACCCTAATCCTATCGTGTATATTGGCAGTGCAGATATCATGGCAAGCACAAAGCCTATCAAGAACATCAAGGAAAAAGACCGCATAATTTATTTCGATTTCATAGAGCCAGGCATCACTTCGGGAATAGATTCTTCATGTGTTATTGAATGCAAGGACAAAGACGCTCGCATCTTCTCGCTTGATGGAAGATACCTTGGCACTGACCACAATCGTCTTCCTAAAGGCATCTATATACGCAATGGAAGGAAGATTTCAAAGTAGCCATTCCGCGCTTAAGGCGCGGCAATGAAATTACGCCCCTATAGAACATTCATCTGCTGGCAGTATAGCCGTGCGCACGCAAAAAGCACGC
>URJQ01000019.1 GCA_900548195.1 uncultured Prevotella sp. | reverse complement strand
AACTTAACGGGTGATTTCAGCTTCTGTTTTCCGGAACATCTAACTGGACACCCTAATTAAGAAATGGCTGTCTGGAAGACAGTACCCAATACGCAAAAGTCATAAACGACAGTTATTCTATATCCTACACTCGTAAGGTACTGTCTTCCAGACAGCCATTTGACCTATGAGTTTAGTCCCGAGACCCTGTCCCGGGTTACTCTCGCTACGCTCGGTATAGGCTTCCAGCCTCGTATTTGCTGCCTGGTAATTTTGGAATACCGACCTGTAAATGTCGAGCAAAGCATCAAGAACATCTACCAATGGCCTGTTTTTATTTATCTTTATCCATTGATATTTTATTATCATAAAACATCATTTCTCTGATGCTTATAAATCAATTATTTGCAATCAAAGCATTTTTTCTTGTAGAAAATGTTGGCAAATTGAGTATTTTTTCCTAACTTTGCAATAATTATAGACTATAACAAAAAGAATAGAACGGTAGTATGGTAGGTATGTTATTGAAATAGAGATGATTAGGCGGTGAATAATCCAGCCGCTGTCATGCTGTCATTACATTACTTTTATTGAAAATAAAATATAAGCATATAAATACTAAGATGAGAAAACGATTTAATTCCTTTGCTATCATGGCGATACTAATGACTGTATTGCTTTCAGCATGTAGTACTCCGACTAACGTGAGCTACTTTCAGGACGTGGCAAACAACTGCGCTCTGAAGCTTCCTGTGGAGCGTTCATTCCGCTTGAAACCACAAGACAAGGTCAACATTATCGTAAACAGTAAAGACCCATCACTTCAGGCTCTCTTTACCCTCACCACTGTAGGCACTACGACACCTATCGGTGCTGCTGCAACACCTCTTACAGTGGCAGGTCGAGGTTCCACTTATTCCTCTTCTCCTATTGCATACACCGTGGCAGATGATGGCACCATCGAGTTTCCTGTTATCGGAAAGGTGAAAGCAGCAGGCTATACTCGTCAGGATGTGGCAGAGAGCATCAGAAAAACTCTCATCAAGGAAAGCCTCGTCAATGACCCTATCGTGACTGTAGAATATGTCAATATGGGCGTCTCTGTCCTTGGTGAGGTCAATCGTCCAGGCAGAATCAATATCTTGAAAGACCATTTCACCATCCTCGATGCCATCTCAGAAGCAGGTGACCTCACTATCAATGGCGTCCGTGAGAATGTTATGGTAATCCGCCAAGACGGTGATGAGCAGAGCATCTACACCGTAAACCTCTGTTCTGCTCAGAATATTGTGGAATCTCCTGCGTACTATCTCCAGCAGGATGACATCGTATATGTGAATCCTAATCCTAAGCGCAAGCGTGAATCCCTTGTCAGTGGCAATACTGCATTGACTCCTTCATTCTGGATTTCCGTGGCTTCACTTCTTACTACCATTAGTGCTCTCATCATCAAGTAGAGTCTGATGGCATAAATCGTAACCTTCATGTGATTTCCGGTGCGTAATTATTTTTGCCCCACATGAAGTACTTGCGCAATAAAACAAGCAATCAATTAGTTAAAATGCAAAATAATCTGAACGAAACAGCACAGCCAATGCAGCCACAGACTGCGCAACAGGGCAATGAGATGTCCGTAAAGGATCTCTTTTATCTCTGTCTGAGCAAGTGGAAGTGGTTCCTCCTGTCACTCGTGGTTTGTCTCTCGGTGGCAGTAGTTTATCTTCTCAGAACCCCTAAGTCATACACTCAGCAGACTTCTGTCCTCATCAAGGAGGATGCAAAGGGAAAGTCTATCAACAGCGATATGGCGCAGGTGTTCAGCGATATGGGTCTCTCTGCTCCGAGAACCAATGTGTATAACGAATTGCTCACATTGCAGTCCAATGACGTTGCCCTCAGTGTGGTCAAGCGTCTTGCCCTCAATGTGCATTATGATGCTGACGGCGCATTCCATAAGGACTGCCTCTATGGAACGACTCTTCCTGTAAAAGTTGATTTTCCTGCTGTACCTGACGAGACCAGACTCTCATTTGACATAGACCTCGGAAATAATGACAGTTTCACGCTTTCCAACTTCAAAAAGAATGGTGAAAGCGTAGAGGGAACAGTAAGCGGTACTCTTGGCTACAAGATGCTGCACACTCCTGTGGGAAGAATGGTAGTGAAGTCAAATAAGAGTAAGGGTTCTGTCACTGAGCGTCGCACCATACACGTCACACGTACTCCTGTCGAGGCTGCCAAGAAGACTTTCGTTTCCTGTTTTAAGGCAAACGTAAGCGACAAGAATGCCACGATTATCGACATGACTTACAACGATGTGTCACAGCAGCGTGGCGTAGATGTCCTCAAGACAGTTATTGCAGTATATAATGACAACTGGATTCAGGATCGTAACCTCATCTCTGTCAGCACATCAAGATTCATCAATGAGCGTCTTATCGTAATCGAAAAGGAACTCGGAAACGTGGACAGTAACATTTCGACCTATAAGTCTGCCAACCGAATCACGGACATTGCCCAGGCTAATGCCATGTATATGCAGCGTTCTACTGATGCAGACGTTCAGGTGCTGGAGCTCAATAATCAGGTCTATATGGCGCAGTATATCCGCGATTATCTCGTCAACAAGAAGAATAATTTCCAGTTGCTCCCGGCTAACACTGGTTTGAAGAATGCCAATATCAATTCCCAGATCTCGGAATACAATAATGTTATTCTCCAGCGCAACAACATTGTGGCTAACAGTTCCGAGAAAAACCCTATCGCAGTGGAACTCGATAACCGTATCGCATCTATGCGTTCAGCTATCATAACTTCTGTCAACAATGAGATTCTTGCTCTCAACAATAGCATTTCATCTCAGCGCAGTTTTGCTGGAGACGCAACATCGAAGATTGCTTCCAGCCCTAATCAGGCTAAGCACCTCCTCTCTGTAGAGCGTCAGCAGAAGGTAAAGGAGAGTCTTTACCTCTTCCTGCTCCAGAAACGTGAGGAGAATGAGCTTAGTCAGGCATTCACTGCATACAACACTCGCGTAATCAGTGCACCTCATGGCAATAACTCTCCTACAGCACCTGTTACTCGTAACATCCTCCTTATAGCTATAGTACTCGGTCTCGGCATTCCTTTCGCCATCTTGTATCTCCGTGAGATGATGAACACCACAGTCAGAGGCAAGTCTGATCTCGTCGGCGTGGTTTCCATTCCTTACCTCGGAGAGATACCACAGTATTGGCGCAATGTTCCGGTAAGCAAGCTCAAGTTCTGGAAGAAACAGCATGAAGCCAAGCCAATCGTGGTGAAGAACGGCAACCGTGGTCTCCTCAATGAGGCTTTCCGTATCGTGGCTACCAATCTGGAGTTCATGTCCGGCAGCGATAAAGGCTCTATTGTCTATATGGTCACTTCCTATAATGCAGGTTCAGGTAAGTCTTTCATTGCGGCAAACCTTTCCGCAATCACTTCCATCCGCAACAAGAAGGTAATCCTTATCGACGGT
Organism: uncultured Prevotella sp.; assembly: GCA_900548195.1. Lineage (GTDB taxonomy): Bacteria > Bacteroidota > Bacteroidia > Bacteroidales > Bacteroidaceae > Prevotella. Next base: position 24,520 of record URJQ01000019.1, on the reverse strand, counting down.
GACCTCCGCCATACCACTACTTCACAGCTCGTGCCGGGAGCCGAACAGGGACTCTCTGACTATCTTTCCGGTTGCGTCTCTGATTATCACGGACTCATCCGTACTATCGAGGCAGGCAACGGTGTCAGCGTCCTTCCTGTAGGAACTGTGCCTCCAAACCCTATCGAACTGCTCTCTTCTCCTAAGTTTGGAATGCTCATCGAGTCACTTCGCAAGGAGTTTGATGTCATCATCATCGACTGCCCACCGGCCAACATGATGGCTGATGCGGCAATCATCGGCAAGTATGTCGATAAGACAATCTTCGTGGTGCGTGCCGGTCTCTTCGAGAGAAAGCTCCTCGGACAGCTTGAAGCTGACTATAAAGATGGCAAATTCAAGAATGCTTCACTCATTCTCAATGATACTTCCAGCTCCCACAGCAGCTATGGTTATGGTTATGGCTATGGTAAGGGCTATGGTTATGGCAAAGGCTATGGTTATGGCAAAGGCTATGGTTATGGCTATGCAGGTGACAACGATGAGGAATAATCATTGGGTTTTCCGCCCATTACTTAGAATATAATAATGTGGGTTCTGTAAATGTAATATGGCGATATGGCTCCTTCTTTATAGAAGCAGTGTTGGCAGTTTAGATTTATAGAACCCACCTTCAAGGTAATTAAAACTTTACACTATGAGCAAAATTACCCCCCCCTATACAGTCGAGAAGGCGAGCCTTCTGTAATCAAACGGTTAAAAATAATGAGTGGATTTTATCTTTTTCAGAAATATTTTTCCAGAAACGCCCTTCCTTATTGGATGATTCTCGTGGTGGACAGCGTGATAATACTGTTCTCCAGTATGTTTGCGGCGTATCTGTTGGTGGACAATAGTTTCCTTATAGCAAACTTCTTCAAGTTCTGTGTCCTTTCTCTGGCTTCGCTTCCGTTCCTGTGGGTGTTCATGAAAGTGTTCCACACCTACTCAGGAATCCTGCGTTTCTCCAGTTTTTTTGACCTCTTTAGGGTCGTGATGGCTTGCCTTTGCGGCTCTGTCCTCTTCTGGTGTGTCTGCTATGTGCTGAAGGAATACGACGTATGGGAGGATATGCTCTCGCTCAAACTGACGGCTTGCTCCGTGGCGTTGTCATCACTCTTCATGTGTCTTTTCCGCATGGCAGTCGCCATGATGTATGATTTCATCAAGGAAAAGAGTAATGCGCAGAATATTCTCATCTATGGAGTGAAGCAGGGAGGCATCGCCCTTGCCACGAGCGTGCGCAATGAGCATCCTGCACAGTATATCGTAAAGGGATTCATTACTCCTGACAAGGACCTCAAGAATCTCTATCTCCTCGGTTCGAAAATCTATTATGCTGACGAGAATATCAAGGATATCATTGAGAAATATCACATCAGCAGCATTTTCGTTTCGCCTCTTTTCGTCAACGAATTCCGTAACAACGATGCTCTGGTGAAGACCATCATCGATGCAGGAGTGCATATAATGATGATGCCGGAGGCGGAGGCTTGGGACGGAAAGTCAAGTCTCAGTCACAGACAGCTGCATGAAGTGGATATCGAAGACCTCCTGCCGCGCGAGAAGATTGAGGTCGATATGGAGGCCATTGGAGCCATGCTAAGAGGAAAACGTATCCTTATCACTGGTGCTGCCGGCTCTATCGGCTCGGAAATGGCTCGTCAGGTGGCTACTTTTGCGCCTGCCGAACTGGTTCTTGTCGATCAGGCTGAGACACCAATGCACGATGTTCGCCTCTATATGATGCGCAATTATCCAGAAATGGTCGCTCCTACCATCGTGGGCTCTATATGCAATCAGACACAAATGGAGGAGATTTTCCGTAAGCATAGACCCGAATATGTGTTCCATGCTGCCGCTTACAAGCATGTGCCGATGATGGAAGACAATCCAGCAATGGCTGTGCAGAATAATATATATGGTACGCGCGTGATAGCAGACCTCGCGGTGAAGTATGGCACTAAGAAGTTTGTCATGATTTCTACAGATAAAGCTGTCAACCCAACTAACGTGATGGGATGCTCCAAGCGTATTTGTGAGATATATTGTCAGGCGCTCAATAAGGCGATAGCTGATGGCTCTTATAAGGGTAATGTGGCGCAACCTGCAACCAACAACCCACAACCAACTACCCAATTTATCACCACCCGCTTTGGCAATGTGTTGGGCTCTAACGGTTCGGTCATTCCTATTTTCAAGGAACAGATAAAGAAGGGCGGTCCGGTTACGGTGACACATCCTGACATCATACGTTTCTTCATGCTCATTCCAGAGGCTTGCCAGCTCGTTCTTGAGGCTGGTACGATGGGACATGGCGGCGAGATATTCGTCTTTGATATGGGCAAACCGGTGCGTATAGCCGACCTTGCACAGCGCATGATTGACCTTTCTCATGCAAAGGACGTGAAGATACAGTTTACTGGACTGCGTGATGGAGAGAAACTTTATGAGGAAGTGCTCTCTGAAGCTGAGTCTAACAGACCGACACCGCATCCTAAAATTATGGTCGCAAGGGTAAGAGAATATCCTTATGACCTCGCACTTCAGAATGAAAAGGAACTCTATGACCTGTCATTTACTTATGATGATATGGCTATCGTCAAGAAAATGAAGGAGATAGTGCCTGAATACAAGTCGCGTCATTCTAAATATGAGACGCTCGACTAAAAGCAAGAATGCCATAATATCGCATGATTTAGTATCTGCGATATATGGCTTTCCATCCTTATAGCCTGATTTTCATCCCTTTGATGTTATGATGGCGATATTCATAATCTAACTATAAGTCTAACCTAAAAAATATGTTTCAACAATGAAGTCTATTGGAACTCTGTTTCTCAGTTTCGCAATGACCTGCTGTATCCTCTCCTCTTGTGAGAAAGTGGATATGCTGGAAGATGGCGAAGACGGCGCCCAGACTAATACGTCTGGCGTGACAAGGGATGTCAAACTCGTGGCAAAAGCGATTGATAATACTGATGTCGCTTATCCTCTAACTATTTATGCTTTCGATACGGAAGGCAATAACGTCACTTCCACCGTCATCAATAGCAAGGATGACGCTTCTGCTACGCTGAAATTGAAGAAAGGAAGGTATCATCTTACTGCTGTTTCTCTCCCTTCTTCCTATGAGTCTTTGTCGTCGGTAAAGGATTGGAATGCAACTTTCAGTATGCCTAAAAGTGGTTATGCCACAGAGCCGTTGATGACAGGCTCTGCTGATATCAATGTCACTTCTTCCGATCAGATTGCTCATATCTCTCTCGGCTATCGCCAGGCAAGTCTCTCAGTGACTATCAATGACGTGCCTTCATCGGTCACTTCGGTTGATGTCACTTTGAGTTCTGCATATACTGACATGACTCTTGCAGCCGATTTGAGTGGTAAAATGATGGTTACTGTGCCTTGTGTGAAGGGTGCTGCTTCTAATAATGGCGCTACTTGGTCCACAGGAAAGTTCTATATCCTTCCTTCTGTCAATGCCCAGCCTTCCATTACCATCTCTTTCTCTGGTGGAACAACAGGTGATGTGTCTTATTCACATACCTATAATGCAAGTCTTCTTGCTGGTACTCCTTATAATTTCACGGCTACTTACAAAGGAAAAGCAGAAGGTGGTGGAGGTTCTTCCGATGATGATGTGACTATCAATACTGATATATCTGCCGGTAAATGGGCAGATGAAGTCAAAGAAGCATTCAATTTCGGACCAGAAACCGTACAGCCAGAGACTCCGTCTAACCCAGAATCCACAGAGATTACAGTCACTTCATTTCCAGATCAAGGCGATATCTGGAACGGTCATGTCGTAGCTATTGTTGATGAAATATCGAAAAACGAATGTCAAGTAATGCTTATTTCTACTAAAGAGTGGAGTGGTGTTAGCAGTGCAATAGGTCAAAGACCAAATGAAGCTAAAGAAATAGCAGCACAATACGAAGAGAAAGGTATATCCGGATGGAGCATTCCAAATCGTTTGGATGCAAATGGTCTCCATAATCTCTATTCATATGATAACAATCGAGCATTGATAAATTCCGCTCTCGAGACCTGTGGTGGCACTGGATTGATTCAAATGTATGGAACATCTACAGTCCGATATCTCTGTGAAGATGCTGAACATACCTACAGCTATAAGTCTGCTACTATCACAAAAGCAGGAGAAAAAACGACCTATTACCTCCGTCTCGTAAAGTATCTTAAGTTCGTAAAGAAATAAAGCGGTGCATAATTCCACAATGTAGTACAGTCTTTGTGGGTAAATTGTAAATAGCAGAAAATCATGCGAATTAACAATGGCGTTGCAAAAGCTTAACTATTGCAACGCGATACCAAAAAACCGCTTTCAAAATAAAACATAAAAAAAGTGCTCAGAAATTCATTTCCGAGCACTTTTTAAATTTTTCAGAATCTTCGATGTCGATACGAAATATGCTTGATTATAAGTTATTGGTTGCCGAAATAACTATAATGGTTGTTGTCTGGATTTACTACGATTTGCTCAACTACAATCTCTGGGTCAATCATGATGATTTTGAGAGTGTGGCGACCGGTGCTTATGCTTGGGAATGAGGCATCGAGCCAGCGGATATTATCAAATACTTCGCTGCGTCTTGGCAACTGCCTGCCTTGCCAGAAACCACTAAGAGCGAGCTTGCTACTTGGTGGCAATGCCTTTAATACCTTAGAACGTGAGATGTTTTGAGGATTATATTCGCTGAATGTATCTACGAGTCCACGACGTGCATCGATAGTTTGCATCGGTTGGTCGTCTATCTGTATGCCAATGCGCAGACCACGAGAAGGGTTGACATCCTGCGTAGGTAGGATGCCGATAGCTACAGTACCATCAGAGGTCAGGTCGATGTCGTATTCCAATGTAGCTCCGCTATTCTGTGCCAATACGTTATTGCTACCCATACATCCTTTGCCACGTCCGAGGTCTGGCAAGAACATCCATGTGGCATTTTTGCCTTTAGTGATACGGTCGAAGCGGTAAGCAGGAATGGAGTATTCCTTAGTGGTAGGCTGATCTTTGAGAGCATAGGCTACATTGAAATCAAGGAAGCCACGTTGAGGATCATCGATAGGAGCCTTCTCTTTATATCCCTCTCTGACTACTTGACGCGAGAGAAGCATAGGATTAGTGTTTTCCTTCGGCATATACCAGTTGGTGTAACCGATATGCTTGTCCTGCATCATCTTATTCCATTTTCCATCAGCCATTTGGTGGTAGAAATCGCTGAGTTGCTTATCGCGAGCCATTAGTTGTTCTATCAGATTAGAATTACCACGCGTTGCGGCATTATATATCATGTGGACTCCTGCACTTGCCACTACTGGATAATAGACCAGTTGATAAAAGGCATCCTGAGCTTGAACAGGAATCTTGCTTCTTAGAATTTCTGCGTGAGCAGTCAGCGAGAGCCAAAGACTGTCAGTCTTCTCCATTTCCTGCTTATTGAAGATACCAGGCACTTCAGCTTCTGCTTTGCGCCAAAGATTATACTTAGAATATTTTGCTATAAGGTCGGCAGATTCCTTAGCATATTCTTTTCCGAATGCAGAAGCGGTAAAATTCTCTAACCATGCCTGTTCGTCTCCAGCTTTCACGCCATCAGGATTCCAGGCATAATGCATTATGAAGTCGATAGGCACTTCCTTAGGTTTGAGGTCTCCTACATTGATAATCCAGATGCGGTCGATGCCTGTCTTGTATGCCAGATTGAGTTGCTCGCGCAGTTTCGGAATGGTGGTGGTGTTTACCCATCTGTCATTCCATGGTCCGCCATTCATGTCGATATGATAATATAGTCCGAGTCCTCCTTTGCGTTTGCGCTCAAAGTCTCTACCGATGCGTCGGATATAGCCCCAATTGTTGTCGCAAAGCAATAGGGTGACATCATCAGGCACGGTGAAACCTGCGTCATAATAGCGTTGCACCTCAGTGAAGATAGCCCAGAGTTGTGGTACGGCATCCTCTTTGCCATACACCTTTTTGATAATCTGTCGTTGACCTTTGATTACATTCTTCAGCGTCTTCATGTTGTCTTCGTCATCGCCTTTTCCCATCGCCACGTCGCCATCGCCACGCATACCTATAGTTACGAGATTATCGAATGCTTTGTTGCGTTGCATACCTTCGAGAAAGAATTGGTCGATGCGTTTTTTGTTTGATGCATAGTCCCATGGTCCGATAGCGTTTTTGCGATTGACATATTCCCTGTGAGCACGCATCATAGGTTCGTGGTGTGAAGTGCCCATGACAATGCCGTAATCGTCAGCCACTTGTGGTGTCAATGGATCATCTTCATTGAATGCAGAAGCCCACATAGCAGGCCATAGATAATTGGCTTTCAGGCGTAGGATTAGTTCAAACATCTTGGCATACATCTTTGAGTTGACTCCACCAAAGTGGGTCGTTGCCCATTCTCCGAACGACGGCCATTCATCATTTATGAATATTCCACGATATTTTACTTTCGGAGAAGGCTGAATGAATCTGCCATCATTCCAATATATATTGTCCTGATGCTTAACGGGAACGTCTGCCCACCAGTACCATGGTGATACTCCAATTCGCTGACTAATTTCGTAAATGCCATAGATGGTGCCTCGCTTATCACTACCAGCCACTACGAGGTTACCGTCCACTATGTCTATTATGAACGATTCCCATTGACCTTTTACTTTGCTGACATCCAGTTTTTCTTGCTTTACGAGAGTGTCAATGATATGGCTTTTACCAATGGTGCCTACTATTATATTGCCATTGTTAGCATTCTTTTCATGCTTGACTACTGCATTCTTGCCACATACTTTGCGCACATCGTCGCCGAGATCATTTGCAGCACGGATTACTCCTTTCCAATCATTTTTGTCAATGATGATCGATGCAGTGTTTCCTTTTTCTGCTATGCAGAATGATTGAGCTTGTACTACCGTTATCCATATCAGGATAAGGGAAAGTGTCGTTATTACTTTTTTCATTTGTTTTTGTTTCTATTTATGGGAAAGAGAATTCTATTGTCGGGCGGTAAAGTGTCTGATATTGAGATTTCTATCCACAAAACTATCAGACAACTAAACCACCAAACAACAAAATCACCAGGCAACAAAATCACTAAACCACCAAATCACTTTACCATTACTTTCCTTGTCTTGCCATCGGAAGTGCGGATGATGTTGAGACCACGTTGCAATGACTGGCGCCTTTCACCATCTATGCCGTAGATGGTCATGCTCTGAGAACCGTCAGCGCTGACGATGTCTATACTACTTGCTATCTTAGATTTGAGGATGTAGCATTCGAGAAGCAGGAATTCGTGGTATCCACCAGCGGTACTGACATCTTCAAAGCAGATGATGTAGTCGCCTTTCTCTGAGATAGAGAATGGAAGAGAGACCGTCTGTGCAGAGGAAAGGTCAGCTGATGTATATCCGTTAGCATTCGGCGTTGCAGTGATAGTGCTACTCTGAGCAATGACAATGCCGTCAGATGTCATAATCTTTACCTTATACTGTGGAGTGTTCCTCCACGCAGCAGTAGTGAAACCCAAATTATAATCGCCAGGTTCCAAAGAAAGAGGATAGTCACTCTGTCGTCCATACTCAGCGCTATTGTTGCGCCAATATATGGCTTTGCTCTGAAAACCATTAAAACCGCTCATTGTTCTGCTACCATTAGTATAGGAATTAGGATATTCATGCACATCATTGTTTTCCTGAATGCAACGCCATCCAGGAGGCAAAGTTCCAGATTCTGTGCTGCTGAAATCAAGCCAATATGTAGCGTCCAATTCATTGATATTGCCAAAGACTGGCTGTATGGTCACCTGATCGTCTGGCATTACGAAAGTGATTGTCTGATTTGCTTCATCATAAGAATCCATGCTGAATGTGGTGCCATTGGTGAAATGCACACCGTTTACCATACGCAATTCTTTCAAGCGGTAGCCATTATCGCAAGAAATGCGGAGAGTAACAGTTTCGCCCTCAGTTGCCTCGCTGATGTCAGAAGTGATACCGCCATGCTGTGCTTTGCGAATATTGATGGCGTAGCGTTCCGCTTCTTTGTCTGCAGGGGTATAGATAATCTGGTCTATATAGACTGGGAGTCCATCTGTGTTAGTCACAATCAATTTATTAGAACCTGATTTCAGAGTAGCGTCAAAGGTGGTCTTGCGCCATTCGCCCTCGGCTGTCTTCTCTATATCAATCATTGTAGTTTTGCCATTGACGATGGCACGCATTTTTCCCTTCTTAGGAGAATTGGAATAGCGTATAGAGATACGGTAAATGCCCCCATCCTTTATGCTCAACTGATGGCGCAGAGTGGCGGAAGTGTTGTTTCCCATCTCCACGAAACCATTACCAGCAAACTCCACAATGTCAGGGAAATAGTCTCCGTAAGGATTTACTAATCGTATTCTGCCAATGTTCTTATAGTCCATATTCTCAGCTTCTACGATAATCTCACCATGATAATCTTCTGGTTGCTTAGGTGATGGCAGAGCAATAGGCGTTGGGCAGTATGTCTTACGGTCGGTGGCATTGCCTTTACAGTTGACTGAAATGTTGATACCTCCCAAGTGGTTGACAGTAAGAGTATAGACACCAGTAACAGAATTCCATTCTGCCGTGGCATTGCCTTTAGCTAATTGTCCCTTTTTGATTGTAAAAGAAGGCTCTCCAGAGGCTCCAATGATGGAAATAGTTTCGGTCACTACCGCAGTGGAATCAGAGCGATAATTGTTAAGATAGAAATCAATATGGTCGCTATACTCACGCACAATGCCACTGCCGAGCATTCCTAAAGTCATGGTTAATGAGTCGCAGGAGTTGTAGAGAAGAGGCATTCTGCCAGTGGCTGTACGCTTATTGTTCAAATAAGTATAAGGGGTATATGTGATAAGTTGGTTTTGTACGCGCGAAACGAAAAGGTCGCCAGTTGACATCTTTGGGTAATACTTATCGAAAAGAGCCGTTTTCGTCTTGATATTTGCCCAATTTGACTTTGCTGTGGCGCGATTTATCTTCATCGGAATCGTCTTGGCGATGTCGTCATACATTTCTATGCAGAGAGGGATAGTGCGGTAACGTCCCGTCTTTTTGAAGTAACATCTGTTCTCCATCCATTGTCCGTTGCCTGGGTTTGTAGGGTCATTTTGCTTGTATAAGCCATCATAGAGACTACCCCAAGAAGCATATTTGTCTTCATCACTGCCAGAAGAGGTGTTGGCAAGTATGGCGATACGTGTGCTATCCACCACTTCTTTGCGTGTAGGAATATATAATGTACCGTCGATAATCTTTCGAAACATATCTATCCACGCACCTCGGAAACCATCATAAACAGTCCAATTACGACGTGTATAACCATCTACAATGGAATTGTTACTCTCCTTGAAACATTCATCAGGAATGGTTTCAGGACCGTCCCAGACGGCTCCACCATTCACACCACATTGTTCCATTACTGTGCCGATGCCAGCAGCAATAGGATATTTAGCTTTATTATTGCCAAGAGCACTATCCATAGCACCACACCACCCACAACGGTCGTAGCGTACACCGTAGTTTTTTGCCAAACCACTAATAAATGGCGACAAAGTAACACTCTCGGCATTGTAGAAACACCAAGGTTGGGTATATTTGTAAAGCCAAAGTATAGCCTCAGGATAGTCGCGGCATGCTTGAAGCAAATCCTGATTTCTCTTCATCATTCCAACAGGACTTAAGCCGTGGCTCCAGATGTTTCCGCAGAATGATATAGTCAAGAAGCCACCATATTTGTGTGACATTTTCACAAGGTTGGCAAACAAAGCTATCTGTCCCACCTGTGTGGCAGATCCCATATCATTATCATCGAAGCCCCAAAATTGTTCGGCAAAGTTCCAACCTAAGAAATTGGGATAATGCTTGAAGAAATACTCAAACGTCTCAAGGTCGTCCACTTGTAGATGCGTGCGTCCTCCAGAGGCTGGTTGGCAAGTAAACCAAAGCCCGTTGAGCTGACAGATAGAAGCCCATGATTTGTAAGTTCTCACTGCACTTCGTGGCATCTTATAGACATTCTTCTCCTTATCATATTGGCATGAAAGGCTCAGATTCATGCATACCCAAGGCTTAATGTCATCAGGAATAAGATTGATAATCTTTTGTGGATCGGCAGCATTCCATACGTCGATATGTACCATCCACAGAGGATGTTCATTGTCAATGGGACGGCGTTGTTGTGCTGAAGCAGAAAAGCATAGGCATAATAAGCCTGTCAGGAAAATGATTAGTCTTTTCATTGTTTCTTTTTAGTAGTTTTGATTTTCGTCTGCAAAGGAATAAAAAATACATGCAACATCAAAAGAATTTTGTCGCATGTATATTGGAAAATGTCTCAAACGTTTGAAATTTAGAGAGTTTGTAACAAAATGAAGAATGTTCAAAATGAAGAATGTCCAAAATGAAGAATGAAGAATGGAGAATAAAGAATAGAATTTAGTCTTGTTTCTCAATATGAAACCTCAAGGCGAAGAACATAATCTTCATTCTTCATTTAATGTATTCTCTATTCTCCATTTAATGTATTCTTCATTCTTACATTAATGGATTCTCCATCTTATTCTTTCTTTTCTAAGAACTCTTTAGGAGATAAACCGAAATGAGTCTTGAACGCAGTAGAGAAATGAGCCTGATCAATGTAACCTACTTTGTCTGCAATCTGCGAGATGTTGACCTTACCTTCGCGTAACAGACGAGCCGCTTGCTCCATTCGGATATTGCGAAGGAAGCGACCTGTGGAGATGCCTGTTATTTCTTTCATCTTACGATGCAGTTGGGCGCGACTAAGACCGACATCAGAAGCGAGAGTATCTACATTATATTCAGGTGATGACATATTGGCATTGATAGATTGCATGATACGATCCATAAGGGCTTCATCATTCCCCTTTATCTCAATATTCTCTACGCGTTCTTCTTGCTTAAGTGCACCACTGAATTTACCTCGTAGCCTGCGTACGTTGTCTATGAGATTGTCAATCTGAATATGCAGTTCATCCATACTGAAAGGTTTTGCAATGTAAGCGTCAGCTCCATTCTTCAGACCTTCCAGTTTATGCTCTATTTCTGCTTTTGAGGTAAGCATAATGACAGGCAACTGCGAGATATTCGGATTCTCCTTGATGCGTTTCAGCAGGGTAATACCATCCATTTCTGGCATCATAACATCGCTAATGACAAGGTCATATTGCCCAGTAAGCAAGCGTTTGAGGGCATCTTTCCCGTTAGGAGCGTGCTCAAACTTATATTTGTTGCCTAATTCTGCAATGATATAGTCGGCAATCTCAGCATCATCGTCAGCAATAAGAATACTGAATTGACGATAAGTCTGCTTGACATTATGGGTAGAAAGGACCTCTTTCGCAGGAGTATCATTGACTATCTCTTCCGCTTTTAGATGTCTATTCCCCTTTGGAATTGTCACGACAAAGCAAGTGCCTTGCTCACTATCGGTACGGTTTCCCACCTTTATCAGTCCTCCATGCATTTTGACAATGCTCTGACTAAGGTTTAAACCTATTCCAGTGCCTTGCATACCGATGCTATCAGCGTTTGAGCCTTGGTAAAAGCGGTCGAAGATACGTTTCTTGTCAGTATCTTTAATGCCCATTCCATTGTCGATTACCATTATTTCAATCTCTTTTTCCAATTCTCTTAGCACCACTTTGACCATTCCGCCATCGTAGGTGTATTTGAAAGCATTGCTCAAAAGATTGCTGATTACTTTATCGAAATTCTGACGATCTATCCATACCAACACATAATCCTTATCATGTTCGAAAGTGAATGTGATATTGCGTTGGTTGGCATTATATTGATATAGTTTGCAGATGCTGGCGATAAATCCTACCATATTTGTCTCTCGGCACTGTAATTGCATCTGTTTCTTATCTATTTTGCGTTCATCGAGAATTTGATTGACGAGAAGCATCAGTCGCTCAGCGTTGCGGTCGATGGTCTGAATAGATGGTTGGAGAACGGATGTGCAGAACGATTGGATTTCCTCTGTAGTCTTCAGTTTATCCAAATCCGTAGTCTTCAGTTTCTTAATAGGCCCCATAATCAGCGTAAGAGGCGAGCGGATATCGTGTGTGGCATTGATAAGAAATTTCATTTTATCTTCATCAAGGCGATGACGCTCTCTGCGTCGCCATGTCTTAGCTATATACATTATTATAAATATAATGGCAATGGCATAGAAGATGTATGCTGTAGTGGAGCAATACCACGGTGGTGTGACCTCGATAGTAAGCGAAGTGACAGGAGAATAGATACCTAAAGCAGTGGCTCGCACATCAATATGATAAGTTCCAGGTTGCAGACGACTTAACTGTATGCTATTCTGACCTTCTGAGTTGGTCATCCATTTACCTCCATTTATGCGGTATTCAAATACAATGCTTGCAGGATAGTTAAAGTCGAGTAACGAGAACTCCAGAGCAAGGAGATTGTCAAGATAAGAGATTGTGAGAGAAGATGAATTGGATGCAAAAGGCTGTGACTTGCCTGCTATGAGGAAATCAGTCAAGACTACTTTGGGTAATGAAGTGTTACTACCTTTCACTTGGTGTGGATCAAACACAGTCAGCCCGTCATTGTTTGCAAAGCAGATGCAACCATTGGACGCTTTTAGTCCAATACAATTGATATATTCATGTGAGGTGAGACCGTAACCACTGACATGACCGATGTATTGCTGCCTCTTTTTGTCGTATTGCCAGATACCCATAGACGTGGCACACCATAGGTCTCCATTTTCATCTTCTGATATGTAGCCCACTACTTTGTCGGGCAGACCACCAGCAAAAGGTGTTACGTCTCCAGTGTGAGCATTACATATATAGAGTCCTTCGGCAGTACCAATCATAATATTGCCGTCGTTTGTCTCGCATATAGAGAAACACAATATATCGTTTAGAATGTTATTGCGATTCTTAAACTGCCGGAAACTGTCAGTTTTTGGATTATAACATGATATGCCTGATGATGTAGCAAGCCATAGATTACCAGAATGGTCGAATGTCATTGCCATTACCCAATCGTTACATAGCCATCCGTTTCGTTCCTTTTTCTGTGAACTATTGATATTGCGAAGTTGGCGAGTGATAGGGTCGAAGATGCAAAAACCGCGAGAAAAGGTTGAGATATAGAGCTTTCCATTAGCGTCGCTTGTCATACAGTGGAACTGATCGCAATCGAATGAACACATCTTCTCGCTATTCCCATTGACAGGATTATAACTATAAAGGCTATTTCCTGTGCCTAACCAATATCGTTTTTGCCCATCACGATATATACATTCGGCAGAAGAAGGGGCTGAAGGATGCGAAATAATGTGCCCATTACGATCAAAACCATAGACGCCATTGCCCTGTATTGTACACCATATCATGCTATTATCGCCTTCACATATAGATGTGACAGTCGAACTTAGATTAACATTTTGTGCCTTAAAGCTCCATGATTGAAACTGTTGTGCTTTTCTCTGTAACATAAGTAGTCCGCGAGAATGGCATCCCAACCAGATATTACCCATTCGGTCTTCCGTGATAGCCCAAATCTTTGCGGAGTTCAAATCGAAGCTTTCTGTATGGATTTCTATACGCTCCATCTTTTTACTGTTGGCAGACAAACGGAAAAGACCATCGCCACGAGTGCCTAACCAGACGTTCTTATGCCTGTCAATATACACGCTTTGAAATATGACATCAGGATTTTTTGCTTTCATATCGAAGTCTGTTACAGAAAGCTTATCATTGCGATAACTATATATACCATTCTGACAGACTATCAATATCTCATCACCTCGCTCGGCAAAATCTACGACAAAACCTAAATCAGACTTCATGCGGTGTAGTCCATTCTTTCCTTTTATTGTAAATAAATCGCCTGAGGAACATTGCCAAAATCTTCCCTTTGAGTCTGATAATGTATTGTTTACAAAGTGTATAGACGTGTCGCCCTCATCCCAATGTACTAATTGTGAATTGCCATCGAGTACGTAGTTACCGTGGTATCCGCTTGTTCCTACATATAGTCGGCCGTCAGATAGTTGTCCGATTTCTGTAACACGAGGCTTCGCACCATCCGCAAAAGGATAGTGTGTAAATCTTCCAGTGGTGTGGTTATAGCGGTCCAAACCTTTTGTAGTGCCAATCCACAAATTTCCCTTCTTATCACAAAATAGAACTCCCACGATGTTGCTGCTCAGCGTAGTAGTGTCATTTCGCTGGTGAAGGAAAGTAGTAAAGCGATAACCATCAAATCTGTTAAGTCCATAATCTGTAGCCACCCATATAAAGCCATCTCCATCTTGGCAGACATCATTTATCAATCCACTACTGAATTTGCTTGATGGTATAAACCATCCTGTCTGGGCTTCTATGTCAATGGACATAAAACAGAAATATAGAAAGAGAATAGTTCGTAGCATTGTTTAGGTTATTGTTTGTTGGATGTGTTGTAGTTTTATGGCGTAGTATAATTGAGTATTATTATTAAAAAATAAAAAAGTGCTTTGAAATTCCACTCTTCCACCTTTGTTTTGTAAAGTATTGATTGTCAATAGGGTAGGGTCGGTGGAATATAGGGTGGAATTAGGGTGGAATATTGAGAAGTTCCACCCTAATTCCACCCTAATTCCACCCTATTTATTCACCTGATACTTAGGTGGTTAAGTTCTTTGAGGTGGAAAGGTGGAATTACAACGCACTTTTTTTTATTTTATAATTGCTATGCAAAAAATAGGTATTACATTGCAATATCCAAGCTTTCACAACGTAATAACATAGTTTTTACTTCCTAATAGTTTAGTCATTACCTTCTAATAGTTTAGTCATTACTTTCTAATAGTTTAGTCATTACCTCCTAATAGTTTAGTCATTACCTCCTAATAGTTTAGTTTTTACTTTCCGATAGTTTATTTTACTTTTTAATGGTTTAGCTTTTACATCTTGAAAGCATAGTTTTTACAATAAAACAAAAGTGATGTTGACTTTTTTCTATTGCTTAAAGAGTATAGCTTTGTCGCGAATAATTCCAGGAATGGCAAACTCGTCTGGAATGAAATGCCAGTTGTTGTTTGCCTTAGGATAGACGTGTCCGAGGCGTTCTATCTCCTTCATGAAATAATAACGCATATCGAGTTCGGAACGATAGATGATGCGTGACTCTATTTCGTCCTTAGGAATACCTGCACCGCGGGTCAATAACTCTCCGCCACCGTTGCCACGATACGAGTTCATTGACACCTTATACCAAGCATCCTCTGAGAAAGGTGTGCCATCTGCCATGCTGATAATCGTGATTTTCTCGCCCTTTGGCTTCGTTACATCGACAGTATAGATAATGCCTGCCGCACTGTCGAAGTTGTAATAGGCATTCTTCAGTCCGCTATTGCGCTTGTCTGTATGCGTTTCGTCAAAGAGAAGTATGTGGTCATCAGTCGTCTTCATCTGATTTGTCCAAAGTGAATAACTCATTTCAAGGTACTTATGTATCTCAGAGCCGCGCATCTTAAGCATGTAAAGTTTGTTCTCATATTTATAGAGATTGAACATATCTGCCATAGTCACAGGACCTTTCTCTATTGATGCGTTCATCATAAGCGGTGCATTGAATGATATATCTGCGCCAGTTATGGACAACTGCAGATTGTGAACAAGGTCAGAAAATGCAGAAGAACCAAAGAAAGCATCGCGAGTATAGACAGAAGTCTCAAAGGTTCCTACCACTTTTGAGGTGAATGCCTCAAGTTCTTTTATCTCCTTTTGGAAGGTCTGCATATAATCTTCGTCCACCGGTTGCTCCTTCATTGATGGGAGAGAAGCCGTAATTTCCTTGTTTATCACCTTCTTTCCGTCGAGTGTTACCTTGATTATTGCCTCTCCAACCATCTTTGCATGATTAGCAGGATCTATGATATAGACGCTCTTTCCTTCGCTGTTGACGGTTTTACCACAGTATGGTTGATGGTCGTGACCATAGAAAATAATGTCAAATCCCGGCACTTGCTCGGCAACACTCTTGCTTGCATTTTCGCAATAATCAGGAGTTGTGATGCCACCTTCTTTGCCTGAGTGGAAAAGACCGATGATGACGTCAGGCTTTTCCTTCTCTTTTATCACCTTAACCCAGCGCTTTGCCGATGAAATCATTTCCTCAAAGTGCATTCCTTCCCATATATCCTTGCTGAGCCAGTTTGGAATTGCTGGCGTGAGCATACCGAGAATTGCGATTTTTACGCCCTCTCGCTCTAATATAATATAAGGTGTAACGTATGGTTCGCCTGTCGCATCGTTGATGATATTAGCGCCCAATACCGGACATTTCACCTCTTTTACCCATTTATCATATACCTTATGGCCCGTTTCCACATCGTGATTGCCGAAATTCTGGGCGTCATAACCCATATAATTGATGATAGTAGCACCGATATTAGGCTCTTTTGTGTTGATAAAATTCCAGTAATAGTTTGTTGGTTGTCCCTGAAGAAGGTCGCCATTCTCCAGTAATATGAGGTTATTACCATACTTCTTGCGTTCCGCTTTCACGTAACTGCTTACTCTTGCCAATGTTCCATCTATAGGTTTTCCTGTCATATAATTGATAGGAAAGAACATTCCATGCACGTCAGAAGTCTCTATTAGTTTGATTTCTACTGTCTTTGTTTTCTTGGCTTGTAGTGGAAGCATGAGGATAAATAATGATAAAAAGGTTGTAATAATTCGCATGGTGATGTTTTGTTGATTAGTGGTTTCGTTGTTTTGTTGTTTAGTTGTTTGGTTGGTTGTTTTGTTATTCTGTTGTGTCGCTGATTTCAAATCTCGCAAACACAAAGATAACCAAACAACAAGACAACTAAACAACCAAATAACAATTCCAATGCAAAGTTATGGCTTTTTCATCATTAAAGCGTTTGATTTGTGTTAATATTTTTTAAATGATGAAATAAAAATCATGCGTTAGTGCCTAATTCATAATAAATTATAGTAACTTTGCAAACGATTTTGCGTCTGAAAGGTCTGCAAGGAAACCATCAGACGTTAT
Source organism: uncultured Prevotella sp. (assembly GCA_900548195.1). Classification (GTDB taxonomy): domain Bacteria; phylum Bacteroidota; class Bacteroidia; order Bacteroidales; family Bacteroidaceae; genus Prevotella. Next base: position 7,393 of record URJQ01000019.1, on the reverse strand, counting down.
TATTCACTATTTATTTTTTTAATTAACATGTCAAACTTTAAAAACGTACAGCCACTCGACAACTTCAATTGGGAAGAGTTTGAGAACGGCGGTATCAGCGAAGTATCAAAGGAGGAGCAGACTGCCTCTTATGATTCAACTCTTAACAAGGTGTCTGAGCATCAGGTAGTTGACGGTACAGTTATTTCTATCGACAAGAAAGAGGTAATTGTTAACATCGGTTACAAGAGCGATGGTGTCATCGCAGCATCTGAATTCCGCTACAACCCAGACCTCAAGGTTGGTGATGTTGTAGAGGTATATGTAGAAAATCAGGAAGACAAGAAGGGTCAGTTGATCCTTTCTCACAAGAAGGCTCGCCTCAGCAAGTCTTGGGATCGCGTTAATGCTGCTCTCGACAACGAGGAAGTTGTTCAGGGTTACATCAAGTGCCGCACTAAGGGTGGTATGATTGTTGATGTATTCGGCATCGAGGCATTCCTTCCAGGCAGCCAGATAGACGTACATCCTATCCGTGACTACGATGTATTCGTAGGCAAGACCATGGAGTTCAAGATCGTTAAGATCAATCAGGAGTTCCGTAACGTAGTGGTTTCTCACAAGGCTCTCATCGAGCAGGAGCTCGAAGCTCAGCGCAAGGAGATTATCTCTAAGCTTGAGAAGGGCCAGGTACTCGAGGGTACTGTTAAGAACATCACCAACTACGGTGTATTCGTTGACCTCGGTGGCGTTGACGGACTCATTCATATCACAGACCTTTCTTGGGGTCGCGTAAGCGATCCTCACGAGGTAGTGAAGCTCGACGACAAGATCAACGTTGTTATCATCGACTTCGATGAGGAGAAGAAGCGTATCGCTCTCGGTCTCAAGCAGCTCACTCCACACCCATGGGATGCACTTGATCCAAACCTCCAGGTAGGTGATCACATCAAGGGTAAGGTAGTAGTTATCGCTGACTACGGTGCATTCGTTGAGGTTGCTCCTGGTGTAGAGGGTCTTATCCACGTATCTGAGATGTCTTGGAGCCAGCACCTCCGCAGCGCACAGGAGTTCCTGCACGTTGGTGATGAGGTTGAGGCAGTTATCCTTACTCTCGATCGTGACGAGCGCAAGATGTCTCTTGGTATCAAGCAGCTCAAGGATGATCCATGGGAGAACATCGAAACTAAGTACCCTGTAGGTTCTAAGCACAACGCTAAGGTACGTAACTTCACCAACTTCGGTATCTTCGTAGAGCTCGAGGAAGGTGTTGATGGACTTATCCATATCTCTGACCTCTCTTGGACAAAGAAGGTAAAGCACCCTTCAGAGTTCACTCAGGTAGGTGCACCTATCGACGTTGTAGTTCTCGACATCGACAAGGAAAACCGTCGTCTTTCTCTCGGTCACAAGCAGCTTGAGGAGAATCCTTGGGATACTTACGAGACAATCTACACTCCAGGTTCTATCCATAAGGGTAAGATTTCTGAGAAGATGGAGCGTGGTTCAGTAATCGTTCTCAATGAAGGTGGTGAAGGTTTCGCTACTCCTAAGCACCTTATTAAGCAGGATGGCACTGAGGCACAGGTTGGTGAGGAACTCGATTTCAAGGTAATTGAGTTCGTTAAGGAGACTAAGCGTATCATCCTTTCTCACTCTCGCACATTCGAGGCTGAGCGTGAAGAGGAGAAGAAGCCTGCTCGCAAGCCACGTGCTGCTAAGAAGGAAGAGACAGCTGCTATCAATAACGTAGCTGCTGCACAGTCACTCGGTGACTTCGACGCTCTTGCAGCATTGAAGGCTAAGATGGAGAAGGGTGAGTAATCATCATTTCCGAAAGAAGGAGTAATAACTCTCTCAAAATAATAAATAAAGGTTCGCTCATTGATTTGGGCGAACCTTTTTCGCGTTTATGGACTTTTTCGTAGCTGATTTTGCTGTTTATTCGTTTTTTTTTGTATCTTTGCACACATGAATAGACAGGACAACAGGAAACGAAGACTTTTCTCCTCGATGTCTTTCCGCATCAATATGGTGCTGATTGTGGTGATGATAATCCTCGGATTGTCATTCACTAACGTCATGACTGTGATTGTGGGCGGTGTAAGTAATATGTCAAGAATGTCCACGATGGAAAAAGTCGTGAAGAAAGATATAGAGGACAACATAAATAATGTGGAGAATGTCGTGAAGACTGTGGCGCTGATAGCGCAGCAAAAAGGCGCTGATAGTGGCGCTATTATGCAGATTTGCGACAGTATCGTGGTGCGAACACCAGATATAGAGCGTGCTTACGTGGCATTTTCAGATAGTGATAATTATGGAAACAAGGAGTTGGATGAATGTATTAGGATAGTAAAAAGCAAGAAGATAAGCCTCTGGAGTGGTCCGCATTACGTGGCAAAGCGTAACAATCAGTCGCCAGTTACCACTCTTATGCCTTCCCAAATCAATGCAAAAGGCAAGTCTGTAGCCACTCTTTCGACTTATAAAAATGCAAAACACAATGCAGTTACCACGTTTTTGACTCCCATTATCAATGATAAAGGCGAGGTAAATGGCGTGCTTTGCGCTGACATAAATCTGGATTGGCTCAAGAAAATAGCCGACAAAGAGATTGAATCCGGCAATGCTTATATCACAGTTGCTGACAAAGATGGACTCTTCCTCTATAATAGAGACTCTTCTCTTATAATGAAATATGTGAGCGAAGCGCCTGAAATACCTATAGATAGCAGTAAGGTGATAGGTTTTATGTGTCGTCTTGTAGGAGTAAAGGACGTAGGAAACAGTTCGATGTCATCGGATGTGATTGCAAAAACTGGATGGATAGTGACTTGCGTGGTGCCATTAGGTGACAATAATGACATGACAATGATAATCACTTTGCTTGTGATAACGATGCTTATGCTGCTGATTCTTGCCATAGTATCATGTATAATCTTGACAGTCAATTGGCAATTACGTCCTTTAGGCAGAATAGCGGAGGCGGCAAATGCCATCTCCAATGGTGATTTCAGCTATAAGATTCCTGAGGTTAGCGGCCATTCTGATATATCGCATCTGCGCAATTCCTTCGTTGCCATGCAGCAAGAACTGGTTCGTTACATAGCCGACTTGCGTAATACTACAGAGAAAAAGGCAGGAATGGAGCGAGATCTCCATATTGCATCCCAGATACAGAAGGGTCTTTTGCCAAAGACCTTCCCAGCATTCCCCGATAGAAATGACATAGACATCTATGGACTCGTGGTTCCAGCAAAGGAAGTGGGCGGTGATATCTTTGATTTCTTCATGCGCGATGAAAAACTCTTCTTCCTTATCGGGGATGTATCAGGCAAGGGAGTCCCAGCATCCTTGTTTATGATGGTGGTAGGTCATCTCTTCCGCAACGTGGGAAGATACAGCAATGAGCCATCGATAATAGTGTCAGGAATAAACAGTGAACTGGCTAACGGTAATGACCAGGATATGTTTTGCACCCTTTTCTGTGGTGTCCTGGATATGGAAACCGGAATGCTGTCATATTGCAATGCCGGACATAACGCTCCGATATTGATGACAAAAGGCAGTACCGACTTTATGAAACCATGCACAAATCTTCCAGCAGGCGCCATTGCCGACTTTTCTTATCAGACAGAAAGCGTGCAAATGCAAAAGGATGATGCCCTTTTCCTCTATACTGATGGTGTGACAGAAGCCGAAAATAAAGCGATGGAACTCTTTGGAAATAGTCATACTCTCGGCATTGTCGAGCTTCTGAAGGATGCTTCGATGAAGGAAATGGCTGATGGAGTCTTTGATGCAGTAAAAACTTTTGCAGATGGAAATGAGCAAAGCGATGATATTACAATGCTTTGCCTCCGCTGGAAAGGATAACACGATAGAACATAAAAAAGAGCATTCTACAGAATCAAATGTAGAATGCTCTTTTTGGTATTGCATTATTTCAATCACAGGTGTCTTTATCCTTCAGCGTCAATCTTTTTCTTTTCAGGGCAGAATGATGTGAAAGGACACTTCTCGCATTTAGGTTTCCTACTTGTACAGACATATCGTCCGTGCAGCAAGAGCCAGTGGTGTGCATCTGGAATATCGGCTGCAGGGATGTATTTTATCAGTTCCATCTCCACTTTATATGGAGTGTTGTCGGATTTCTTTACAAGTCCGAGACGGTGTGAAACGCGGAAAATATGAGTATCAACAGCCATAGCCGACTTGCGGAAAGCAACAGCCTGGATGACATTGGCAGTCTTTCTGCCTACCCCAGGCAAGCGCAAGAGGTCATCCATGTCAGAAGGCACTTCGCCGTCATAATCGCTTACCAACATCTTTGCCGCCTCTACGAGATGATGTGCCTTGGCATTAGGGTAGGAAATGCTTTTCACGTATTCATAAATATCACTCTCATCAGCCGAAGCCATTGCTTTTGCATCGGGATAATCATGAAAGAGAGGCGGAGTGACCATATTGACACGTTTGTCGGTACACTGTGCGCTTAGCATTACAGCGACAAGCAACTGGAATGTGCTCCCAAAGTCAAGTTCAGAAGAAACCACTCCCATATTCTCGCGAAAATGGTCAAGTATGTATTCGTATCGTTCGCGTTTGGTCATATATTGCTATGTGATAATAAGTTATCAGTTTAGAGTTGGCTGAACAATTTCTTGCCCTTTGCATAGTATTGCCAAAGTAAACTCTTCCCGAAAATCTCAGGAATATGTGTTGCCTTCTTTGTGCTCTGAATGCGTTTTCGATCATTGTCGAAATCATGTTTCCAGCGATTAAATTCACTTCTGCCACGTATCACAGCCTTGAAATCCCCGATACTTCTTCCGAGAATCAGCATCTGGAAGGCTGCAAGCCAGTCGAGAAAGAATCTTACGCGCATGACATGATGCAGTTCGCTGTCAGGCAGGTTCTTATAGAGCATCGTAAGATTGTTTCGGAAGTTGAGAAATGTCTTCCTTGGGTTGCCCTTTGGCAGTGTTCCGCCTCCGAGGTGGTAAGCCGTACTGTCAGTGATGCAGTATATCTTTCTGCCTAACAGACGGATGCGCCAGCAGAGATCTATCTCTTCATTGTGTGCAAAAAAGCGTCCATCCAGTCCGCCAGCCTCCCAATAGTCCTTGGCTCTCACCATCATACAAGCGCCTGTCGCCCATAGAATCTCCATGTTCTTGTCGTATTGTCCGAGGTCTTTCTCCACAGTCTCAAAGATTCTGCCTCGACAGAATGGATAACCGTACTTATCTATGAAACCACCAGCAGCGCCAGCATATTCGAAAGAGTCCCTATCCTTTATGGCGCGCAGTTTCGGTTGGCAAGCAGCGACTTCTGGATGAGATTCCATAAAGTCGAGTAGGGGAGCGAGCCAGCCTTCAGGCACATCGACATCAGAATTGAGAAGAAGAAGATATTCCGCTTCCACCTGCTTGAAAGCCTTGTTGTATCCATCAGCAAAACCATAGTTTTTATCCAGCACTATGGTTCTGATTTCTGGGAAATCGCTTGCCAGCATCTTCAGCGAATCATCGCTTGAGGCATTATCTGCAATGATTACCTCCGCCTCTGGAGAGTTTTTTATTACGGTAGGAAGGTAGGTTCGCATCATGTGAGCCCCGTTCCAGTTGAGTATTACAATCGCTATTTTCTTCATAAGTAGATAGTGTAATGCAAATTCAGACTACTCACTTATTATCTCGCAGACGAGAGCAGACTTGTCATGATTGAAGTCTTTCAGTCTGACCATCATTATTTCATTGTCGTATTCCTCTTTCGACAGTGCAGCGGGGAGCTCCACTCTGATATAGTTGTCAGTGAAACCGTGCATTGCTTTACCGCGTGGAGCTTTCTCGAATAACACCTCTTTCACCTCTCCGATGTGTGAAGCATAGAAAGCTTGAGTCTTTTCTTCAGACATATCGAGAAGTCTTTGGCTTCTTACCTTCTTGTCTTTTGCATCCACTACGTAAGGAATCTTGAGTGCGGCAGTGCCAGGTCTTTCGGAATAAGGGAATACGTGCAACTGAGTGACAGGCAGGCTGTCAAGCAATCTGTAGGTCTCTTCGAAGTATTCCGGAGTCTCACCTCGTGTGCCTACCATCACGTCAATGCCCAGGAATGCCTCAGGCATCAGCTTTTTGATAAGTTGTATCTTGTCTATGAAGAGTTTGGTGTCGTAATGTCTGTGCATCAGTTTCAGCACAGAGTCAGAGCCCGACTGCAAAGGAATATGGAAATGAGGCATGAAAGCTCGGCTCTTTGCACAGTATTCTATCAGTTCTTGGTCGATAAGGTCAGGCTCAAGACTTGAAATTCTGTATCTCTTTATCTCCTCGATGGCATCGAGCGCCTTTACCAAGTCGATGAATTTCTCGCCTGTAGTCTGTCCGAAGTCACCGATATTGACTCCTGTAATAACGATTTCCTTACCACCTTCAGCAGCAGCCTTCTTGGCTTGTGCCACAAGACTCTCGATACTTGGGTTGCGAGAATTGCCACGAGCGAAAGGTATAGTGCAGTAGGTGCAGTAATAGTTGCATCCATCCTGCACCTTAAGGAAATAGCGTGTCCTGTTTCCTTTGGAGCAAGAATGCTGGAAAGTCTTGATGTCTTTTGTCTTTACGGCATGAAACTCTCCGCAATGACTGTGCTTTTCCGCTGTGATGTCGCCCTTGTGTAATTGGTTGCTCCAGGCATTCGAGAGGTAGTCGATGAGATTTGCTTTCTCATTACTTCCTAATACGAGGTCCACGCCCTCAATCTTTGCTACGGTCTCTGCTTCAAGCTGTGCGTAACATCCAGTCACGATGACGAAAGAGTCAGGGTTTTCTTTCACCATCTTACGTATAGCCTGGCGGCATTTGCTATCTGCCACTTCCGTTACTGAGCAGGTATTTATCAGGCAGAGGTCCGCTTTCTCAGCCTTGTCCGCTGTTCTGACGCCCATTTCCTGGAGCATCTGTCCGAATGTGGATGTCTCGGAAAAGTTGAGTTTGCATCCGAGAGTGAAGTATTTTGCTGTCTTGCCTTGAAATGCTGATGTATCTATCATATTCTCTACGCGTACATATTTATATATTAGTACAAATGCAAAGGTACGAAAAAAAATATAGACAGGCAAATTTTGTGTCCGTAAACAGCGTAAAAGTGTTAAAAAATGGGGTTTTGACGAGATTGTAAAAATTTTAACTTTTATTTACACTACGTAAAATATTGAATATCAAAATGTTGCAAAAAAGTTACAAAAAGGGTAGAAAAAAAATCAAAAAAAATGATACGTCGTATTAGAAAAATGCTTACCTTTGCAGTGTTTTAATAAACAAAGATTGTTTTACATATTTTAAAAAGCAAAGAAAAATGAAGAAATTAGTTTTTATGTTCGTAGCTATCGCAGCTATCTCTTTCGCAT
>URJQ01000018.1 GCA_900548195.1 uncultured Prevotella sp. | reverse complement strand
TCCACCACACATAAACCATTGACAATCAAGGCAGTAACACTCACGAGGTGGAAGAGTGGAATTACAAATGACAAAAATTATTTTTCTTGAAAAGAGGCGGAGAAAGTATTAACAACCGTTAAAAAACTGCATAAATAAGGGCTGATACTTAGAAACGCAAGCCGGAGAACGTATATGGCCTCCCCCTCACAGGGGGATAAGAGGGGGTCTTGGGGGTCTTCTGACAATACTCTATAATTGTATTTATGACAATAAAAAGCAAGTAAAAGGTTTCAAAATGTAAGCTTTCATGAATGAAAATGCGCACAAAACAGTCCGAAATAAGAAATTTTAGAAATAAATGCTACATTTTTTAGCGTAAATATTCTTACTTTCAAGATATTTTAGTAACTTTGCCCCCGCATTTAACGAATATTTGCAATATCGCCCTGCTTACAATCCTAAAAGGGAAACCTGCGGATGCGTGACACACTGCATTATTCCATCTTAAAATAGCTTACGTCAAGACCATGATTTCACATCAAGGCTTACATTTCATGCAACACACAAACACATACAAATAGACATAAAAGAAACACATTTTAATACAACAACTAAACAATTCTATGGCAAAAGAGATTAGCAAAGCAAACAAGTTCATGCTGACACTTGCAGTAGCAGCGCTCGTACCAGGCAGTGCGATAGCGGCTGGAGATGTAAAGGGGGTCAACACCGTCATGAACAATCATGCCGTACAGAGTGCTCAGCAAATCACGAGTACCTCACAGTACGTACTGACAGGTTACGTCAAGGATGAAAACGGGGAACCGCTCATCGGCGTGTCTGTCAAGGTGAGAAATGCCAAAGGGGGCGTGGTGACTGATGCGGAAGGTAAATTCTCCATCGTCACTAACAAGGACAATGTCATTCTCGTCCTGTCATACGTAGGTATGAAGACGCAGGAAGTGAGAGCCAAAGTGGGCAAGAAGCTCAATGTCATCATGCAGGATGACGGACACCTCATCGACGAAACCGTGGTGACAGGTATCTATAAGCGAAACAAAGAGAGCTTCACAGGTAGCGTTACCACTCTCCGACAGGAGCAGCTCAAGGAAATCGGCAGCATGAATATTCTGCAAAGCGTTGCCGCTCTCGAGCCTTCTTTCCAGATTATGGAAAACAATCTGATGGGTGCCGACCCTAATACTGCGATGAATATCAACATCAACGGTACCAACTCCATCAATGGTCTTACCGATACTTACAGCACGAACCCAGACCAGCCTCTCTTTATCCTCGACGGATTCGAGACTACTCTCCAGCGCATCTCCGACCTCAGTATGGACCGCATCGAGAGCATCACTATCCTGAAGGATGCCGCTTCTGCCGCTCTCTACGGTTCAAAGGCAGCCAACGGCGTTGTTGTAGTAGAGACAAAGAAGCCGGAAGCCGGACGTCTGCGCTTCAGTTATAATGGCAACTTCAAGTTTGAATTTGCTGACCTCCGTGATTACGACCTTATGAATTCCAAGGAGAAACTGGAATTTGAACGCCTTTCAGGCCACTTCGGCGAACTTGATGCCAACGGTGAGCCTGTAAAAGATGCAGACCGCAAGAACTATTTCGAGGAATATGCCCAGGTGCTGTCCGGTCAGGACTCATACTGGATGAACGAACCTCTCCGCAATGCCTTCACCAGCACTCACAGCCTCAACGCCCAGGGCGGTGATGACGCTTTCCAGTATGGCATGACTTTCTATTACAGCGATACACAGGGCGTCATGAAAGGCTCTGACCGCGACAACGTGACTGGCGATATCGACTTGAGATACCGTGTCAACAAGTTCAACCTCTACTCCAAGTCAAGCATCGGCTACCTCGATTCCAACCAGGAGACTGTAAGTTTCTCCAACTTCGCAAGGATGAATCCTTTCTACAAGAAATACAATGATGAAGGCGAACCGGAGATGATTGTGGGCTATCTCAATGGCACCACTCCTGTCTATAACCCTATCTGGGACCTCAATCAGAGAAGCTTCAACAAGAACAACCAGCTCAGCTATACTCAAAACTTCAACGTGGAATACACTCCTATCGAGCGTCTCCGCATCCAGGGCAGCGTAAACTTCTACACATCACGCGGCGAGACCGAGCGCTTCGTTTCGCCTTTCGCTACGATGTATGCGCAAAGTCCTGACGAAAAGAAGGGTACATACAGCCAAAGCCACTCCAGCACCACAAGTTACACTGCCCGTTTCACCGTCAATTACGGTGGTATCATAGGCGTACATTCCTACAACCTCGTGGGCGGTGCTTCACTGCATGACAGCAAGAGCTCTTCATCTTCATTCAATGCAACGGGATATACCACTGACAAATTCTATAATCCTAACTTCGCTCATGGATATACCGAGGGTTCAAAGCCTTCATCCACTGTCAGCAATTCCCGTAATGCTTCATTCTATTTCAATGCCAACTACTCATTCGACCAGCGCTATCTCTTCGACTTCAACCTCAGTAGTGACGGTGCTTCAAAGTTTGGTATCAACAATCCATTCTACACTTCTATCTCTGTAGGTGGAGCATGGAATATCCATAATGAGAAATTCTTCAAGAATCTCTTCGCTGACAATAAGGCTTTCAGCTACATGAAGATACGCTATACCTACGGCGAACCAGGCAGTGATAACTTTGATGCCAAGCTCTCCAACAGCGTATATAAGTATTATAACAGCTACAGCAACCCTTGGGGACTTGCCACTTACGTGACACAGTGGGGTAACACCGGACTGAGATGGAAGCGAGTGAAGACCCACAACCTTGGTCTCGACCTCGGATTCCTCGACAACAAATTGATGGTAAACCTCAACTACCATACCTCCGACTCTGACCCTGAGCTCATGCGTGTGGATATGCCGTCATCCACAGGTACCACTTCTGTGCCTATGAACATCGGCGCTACATACAACAAGACATTCACCTTCACCGTAAACTATGAGGCATTCCGCAATCGTGACATGACTATCCGCCTCAATGCCAATGCCATACACACCACTACAAAGTACGGCAAGATCGGTGACCTCCTCGAAAAGCTCAATGAGCAAGGCCGCGCAAGCCAGACCATGATGAGATACTATGACGGCGCAAGCACATCTGCCATCTGGGCAGTACGCTCTGCCGGCATCGACCCTTCACGCGGTGACGAACTCTTTATCAAGAAGGACGGCACATACACCTACCTCTGGGACTCAAAGGATGAAGTCATAGTAGGCGATATGACACCTGATATGCGTGGTAACTTCGGTCTCAACGTGCGTTACAGAAAGTTCTCATTCAATGCCACATTCGAGTATAGTCTCGGCGGAGAAAAGCAGCTCACCACCCTCATGTCAAAGGTGGAGAACATCAGCGAGGCTTCACTGATATACAATCAGGACCGCAGAGCCCTCACTGACAGATGGAAGACACCGGGTCAGGCTGCCAAGTTCAAGCGCATAAACGACAATTCGCCTACCAACATCTCTTCACGTTTCATCAAGACTGAGAACATGATGAGCCTCAGAAGTATGTCAGTAGGTTATGACACCACTACGGCTCCATTCCTTCGTCCGCTCGGTCTTACGTCAATGAATGTACGTATCTATGCCAACGACCTGTTCCGTTTCTCTACGATCAAGGAAGAGCGTGGACTCAACTATCCATTCTCACGCTCATTCAACGTATCACTCGGACTCCGCTTCTAATCACTTAACAATCAATGACAACTATGAAACTAAAGAACAATATAATAACAGCAATGGCTTCCGCTGTGCTCCTCTGCGGAGCCACATCCTGCAACGACTGGCTCAATGTGGAGATGGAAGACGCTATCATGGAGAATGTGCTCTTCTCTGACGATGACGGATACCTCTCAACCCTTACAGGATGCTATATCAGAATGAACGAGAACTATGAGGATATGCTCACCCGTGGCGGCATTGACGTCATGGCCCAGTATTACCATGTCTCTCCTCTCAATGAGCATCAGATGATCAACTACGCCACATTCAAGTACGACCAGATAGAGGATGCCAACAACAGCCTCTGGACTGCACAGTATTCCAACATCGCAAACCTCAACGTAATACTGGAGCATGTGGCAAACGACAAGGTGCTCTCACAGAAGTATTACAACTACGTCAAGGGTGAAGCGCTCGCCCTGCGCGCCTTCCTCCACTTCGACCTCATGCGTATCTATGGCCCTATCTATGGCCCTGAGACAGAGAACAAGATCACTATCCCTTATCAGGAGACCACATCCAAGGAGATACAGCCACTGCTTCCTGCAAAGGATGTGATGGCAAAGATAGTTCGCGACCTGGAAGAAGCTGCTACACTGCTGGAGAAAGACCGCGTAAGGGAAGACGGACCTAAGAGCGAAAGCATATCTGAAGAGAAGCCGACACTGCGCTATCGCCAGTTCCGCCTCAACTATTTCGCCGTGAAGCTCCTCCTTTCCCGCGTATATCTCTGGATGGGAAACAAGGAAAAGGCAGAGGAACTCGCAAGGGAAGTCATCAAGCAGAACACTACCGAAAGAGAAGACTCTGAAGGAAACAAATATAATTTCAGCGCGTTCCCTTGGACCAAGAAGTCTGACCTCGAAGAGCCTAAGGACGACAATCCTGACAGACTCTTCTCTTCCGAGGTGATGTTTGCAGTATATGACAGCAAGCGTTCTTCTTTCTATGACAGCCGTTTCGCCACAACTCTCAACATGAATTCCGCTTTGTTCTTCTCCAACTGGCAGCAGACTGGCGAAAATTGGTGGGACCCTTCTCATGATTACAACAAGATGTCTCACTTCATAGATGACGTCAACGACCTCAGACGCAAGTATCAGTGGACTGTAGGCAGAGTGAACAGCGGTGATGCTGAGAATGAATGGAGCGGATATTACCTCATAAAGTTCCTCGGTCCTGATCAGTCAAAGGCTTCCAGCCTCAGCGATATATCCAAGGTAGGACAGTATATGCTTCCTCTCATCCGCCTTTCTGAGGCTTATCTCATCATTGCAGAGTGCGAACTCGACAAGGGCAACTACACCGAAGCCCTCGACATGATAAACCAGGTAAGGCTGCACCGCAACACTCCTAACCTCGAACTCAACACAGAAGGCAAGGACGACAAGGACATAGCACAGCAGGTGAAGGACTATATCACCATGGAATTCATGCGTGAGGTGATAGGCGAAGGACAGCTCTTCTTCTATTACAAGCGTAATGCCATGACGTCAGTGATGTCTGATGCCTGTGACGGCACCAAGACAACCAAGACAATGGACATCGGTAACTACACATGGCCTATGCCTAAGGTGGAAATGGACAAGCGTGTAACAAAATAACTAAACTGCACAGATTATGAAAAAGACATTATATATCATCGGAGCGATAATCCTCTCTGTCGTTTCACTCACGTCATGCGAAGAGGAACTGATGGACTATGAGGGCGAAAGCGCACTCTACTTCGACGTTCGCCTGTATCCTTCACATATCGACAAGAGCCTTTGGCCACACCGTCTCAGCACTGAGGTAACCTTCGGAAATGTCATGGAAGATGACCTCGAAGTGGTGATACCGGTAAGGACTACCGGCGTATCCACCGACTATGACCGCCCTTACAAGGTCGAGGTAGTGGCTGACAGCACCACCGCACGCCTTGACATCGACTTCTCCGACCTGCAGACCGACCGCGTCATCAAGGCTGGACAGACCTCTGACACCATACGTTTCAAGGCGCACCGCACTGATGAGATATTCGAAGACACCGTGCGTCTCCAGATCAGATTGCTCCCTAACGAGCATTTCATCACAAACTTCAAGGAGTATGGCGAGCCGGGAAGTTACTTCTCTTACGTCACTGTAGGTGGCTCACAGTCATCCAAGGAGTTTGATGTCAATGCAGATGCAAGCGTACATAATATCTTCATCTACGACACCATGACCCAGCCTATGGGATGGTGGGGCTCTGCAAGTTCAGTTCCAGGTATCGGTGGAGGGTTCACAGCAAAGAAGATTCGTCTCATGATGAAACTGTGTGAGTGCGACCTCAGTGCCTTTGACACCAAGTATTCAATGCCAAGTTCCCGCTTTACATCATATTGTGAGAAACTGGGCAGATACCTTATAGAACAAGCAAAGCTCGGTCCTGACCATGTTGTTCTTGAAAATGACGGTACATTGATGTGGGTAAGTTTTTGTTCCAGTGGTGACTCACGATACAGATGGGGACAAGGCGTGACACTTGACCAAGTCGATTTCTACAAGAAACAATAGAAAAATATGGAATGGCAGCGTGGACATAGGTAGTGGGAAAACCACTATCTTATGCCACAAGCCATTATCATCAAGAAAAGAATGCTACACCATATTACTGGAATAAAAAAAGAACACAATTATGAAATTACTGAATATCACAGCCCTGGGCTTCTCTGTATTCGCCCTCTCCCTCTTTACTTCATGTATAGATGACGAGACGCATGAAGCTGACACCGAAGTCAATGTCGTAGAGTTTGAAGGCATTGAAAGTGTATATACCGCCATTGCTCACGAAGACCACGTGAAGATTGAGCCGAAGCTCAAAGGCTCCGTCTATGGAGATGACGATAGCAACTACAGATATTTATGGACTTGTTCAAAGAATGTGGGCGAAGAGACCATCACCACCACTATCGGAACAGAGAAGAATCTCGATTTTCTGGTCGATCTCGAACCTGACACTTACACCCTGAATCTGCGTGTGTATGACAAGACTAACGGAATGCTTTATGAGAAATCCACATCCATTGTCTCTGTCAGCCCTTTCGTAAAAGGTTATTATATCTATGGTGCCAAGCCTGACGGACAGGTCGCTATGGACTTCGTCAGCTTCATAGAAGGTCACGACACCCTGTTTGTCAGAGACGTATATAAGAATGAGAAGAAGATAAAGAACCCTAAGAATCTCATATTTACTGGTAATGACGCACAGGCTTACTATTCCGGAACATTCCGTATCAACCTTATTTCCGTAGCCGATCAGTCTGTAGAAGTGGAGAGTGACCCGGTCTTGGCTAAGTTCGGTGACTTGAAGAATAGCGCTCCAGAGGATAAATGCTACCCTACACTCCCTGTTTCTCAACCTATGCACACCCTCGGCATATTCCCGTTGTGCTATGATGGTTCGAACAATTCCTACAAATCACGAACACGTTTCCTCATCACTGACAATGAGATGTTCGGAGGATCTTTCACATCTGGACCGGAAATATATGGTAACCCTTTCAATAGATACTCTACGGCAAGTAGTGATCTCTTCAAGCCTTCACCGTTCATATTCTTCAAAAACGATACACGTACCGTAAGTTTTACAAACTTCATCTTCTATGATTTGACCAATCATACATTCTGTTACACAAATCCAGTGTACACAGCTCCTTCTATTTGTTACAAGTATTATGAATCTTCTGACATCGCTACATCTGAGACATTCTATTGGAATCAGATGAAATACACCCCGGTGCGTGACGTTGTCTATGGATTCAATGCCTCAGTGTCTGGCAACAGCTATGCTCTGATGAAGGATACGGAGAACAGTTTCTTCGTATATCAGTTCCAGGTGGGATCCGGATATGGTGCAGCCAAGAAAATCCGCGCATATAATATCGACAAGACCAAGGCTACAGACATGGACAAAGCTACATTCTTTGCTTTCTTCACCAAGCAGCCTTACCTGCTCTACACTGTAGGTTCTAAACTTTATGTCATCAACTATGCTGCTAATAAGTGCGTCATGGCAAAGGATTTCGGCGATGAAATCACATACATGGGAATGGACCGCGCTTCCACAAACAGCGATTCTGAGTTCCGTGTATGCACATATAGCGATGCCAACAAGGGAAATATCTACAAGTATGCCATCAAGGACGATGTCAACAATATCGTAGTGGAACAGCTTACCGACCACTGGAAGACCGACCTCAGAGTGGTAAAACTCGAATATCGTAACTCTACTGCAGGTCAGAGAAACATCGAATAAATCATAAAACAATGAATCTGAAAAGTATATCAATAATGGCTATGTCAGCAGTCTGTGCCCTCTCTGTGTCGGCACAGACTGACTTCCGACACATTGACCTCAATGAGGCCCTCGCCGCAGCTAAGAAAGAGAAGAAACTTGTCTTCGTAGATTTCTACACAGACTGGTGCGGACCATGCAAGAAAATGGCTTCTGAGACCTTCCCGGACAAGACTCTCGGCGACTTCATGAACAAGAAATTCGTCTGCATCAAGCTCAATGCAGAGAAAGAAGGCGCCGCTGATGCCAAGCGACTCGGTGTCACTGCTTATCCTACATTCTACGTACTCGATGCCAATGGCACCAAAAACTGCGAGATAAAGGGATATATGGACGCTGAAACTTTCCTCTCAAAGATTTCTGCCGGCATAGATCCTAAGATGAGTCTCAAGGCTATGGAGGAGAGATATAATAAAGGAGAACGCACTCCAGAACTCGTCAATGCCTGGGCTTTGCACTATATGGAGCAGGGAAAGGAAAAAGAAGGCTTCGCTATCATCAAGCAATACTATGAGTCTCTCAAAGAGAAACAGCTCCTGAAGCCAGAAAACGCTTTCCTTTTCACACGCTATACCATGACTGTCACAGAGCCAATGGGAGCATTCATGGTAGCTCATCGCAATGATTTCGACCCTTCGGTGCGCCCTGCCATCATGAAACGCATCCAGGCGCTTTATCACAGTGACGTCAACACTTACTTCTCAGGCTACCGCTGGTCGCAGAAGAAGTTCGTACAGGCTGACTATCAGGCACTGAAAGCCAAGATAATCGAGCTCGGACTGGATAAGGATTACAACTACGCATCCGTCTTCCGACTCATCGAAACCCGCGTTGCCACCGCCGATGATGCCGGCTTCTTCAATGCTTGCAAAGAGGAATACGACCGCCTCGCACCAAGCGACCAGACGCTGTTGATGCTCAATCTCACTCGTCTCATCACCACTGACGACCCTGTAGTGCTCAAAGACATATCATCATTCATCCGCAAGCGCCTAGAGAAAATGGACGCTAACTCCATCGTTCTCTGTGCCAGAATCCTCGGTTCGATAGAGGAAAAGATAAAGAAATAGCCCTAAGTAGGTAATCATAATTATTTGATAATGAATAGTAATTATAATTGTTTTTCATTATTATAAAAATAATTCCGATTACCTACTTAATCATCATCCTTTCATACGAAAAATAGGAGATAAACACTTGGAGGCAAGTGTCTATCTCCTATTTCATTTTTATCTATATATTTTGTGGGTTGTGGGTTATTGGTTGTGGGTTATTGGTTAGAATGCAGATAGACTCGCCAGTTTATCTCACTATAATACCAATAACTAACAACCAATAACCAATAGCCAACAACCAACAACCACAAATTACTCTTCCATAAACATACGGCATGGACTGTATTTTTTAGGATTGATGAGAGATTCGTCTTCATCAATACCCATCTTTGACATAGCATCGGAAGAGGAACTGGATGACTTCTGCGGAGCAAGTCCAGTGAGGATAATGCGTATCTGCTCATCGAGTTCCTTGTAATGAGCACGTGTATCAGCATCAGAAGTCTTAGCATTCTGCACCATAGTACGGATGCTCTTGAGGGCAGCGTAAGCATAAGGACGCTGGTCTTCCACCATAGTCACACGCCATGCTCTTGCAAAATTGTTGACAGCACGACGCTGAATGTGCTTGGTATAGTTGGACACCTTGGCTCCAGTCTTTGTAGAACGGAAGAGATAACCGAGAAGCTCACTGACATAATCCATTGGCTTATATGAGTCTTCGAGATAGCAATGCTTGCTGATGAGATTGAGAGTCATAGCTGAAGTGAGAGCATCGAGTGTGCGGTCCACGATAGGATAAACAGCATTCTCAGGCACACGGTTGATACGACGTGCAAAAGGTTGGTTCCAAAGCCATGCAGGTTCTACAATCATATTCTCATTGAGCCATGCCAATGCGCGACGCTGCACATCCTTTCCTACAGGTGTATATACAGGTCCTTCCTGGTCGGCACTCTTGTAGTCATGATATACTCCGCTGATATTCTTCTGCACATGACCGTAGAAACGTCCCATCTGATTGATTACATTCTTGTAGGCAAACTTGAGATTCGCATCCATATCAGCCTCCTCATAGTTCCATTTCTGGATGTTTGCCATTACGCGCTTGAGGTTCTTCACGCCGTATGTGCTTGCCTTCATGGCATCATCACCGAGGTCTTCGGTCTGTGCCTGAGGGTCATTGTCTGTGCCTTCGCCTCCAAACCAGTAACGTGGACTCTCCTTAAGCTTATTGATAATCATATTGTTGAGAGTCAGGCGCTCGTCGCGTTCGCCCTTAGAATCAGGGAAATAGCGGTAGCCCCATTCGATGGCCCACTTGTCATAGTCATTGATTCGAGGGAAGAGTCCGGCGTATGTCACGCTGTCTTCCGGCTGTGCCACATAGTTGAATCGGGCATAGTCCATGATGGAAGCCGTGTGTCCATGCTCTTCGAGCCATTCCTTGTCACGGAGTTTCTCCACAGGGGTGGCATGGCTCGCACCCATATTATGACGCAATCCGAGGGTATGACCTATCTCATGTGAAGAGACAAAGCGGATGAGCTGACCCATCAGTTCATCATCGAAGACAGGCTTCTGTGCGCGTTTATCCACAGCACCTACTTGTGTCTGGTACCATGCGTGGAGCAACTGCATCACATTGTGGTACCAACCTACGTGGCTTTCGATGATTTCACCAGAACGAGGGTCGCTGACATGTGGTCCATAGGCATTGCTTATATCGCTTGCGAGATAGCGTATTACGGAGTAGCGAGCATCTTCAAGGCTCATGGTAGAGTCGTTAGGCCATTCCTTAGCACAGATAGCATTCTTGAATCCCGCCTTTTCAAATGCCGCATTCCAGTCGTTTACGCCAGCAATGAGATAAGGCACCCATTTCTTTGGCGTGGCAGGGTCGATGTAATAGACTATCTGTTTGACAGGCTCCACGAGTTCGCCACGGCGATAAGCATCGACATCCTTAGGCTCCAGTCGCCATCTGGAGATGACCTGACGGCGCTTCACCTGCTGCTGGTCGTCGCCGAAGTCGGTGAATTCCTCAGTGAAATAGCCTACACGGGAATCGAAGGAACGGAATGCCATAGGCTCTTTCGGCAGAAGGACGAAGGAGGTGTTGACCTTCAGCGTGATGTTACCCGTAATCTTTCCGGCAGGGATGCGTGTGCTTGCCTTCGAACCGTAGGTCTTTACGGTGACAATCTCGGTGTTGATAGGGAACGTGCTGATGCGCTCAATGTAGGAAAGGTCCTTCTTGAAGGCTGTCACCCCGAGCTCAGACTTGCTGCTTTCCGCAAGAGTGAGGACGGCATTGTCGGAATTGAACATGTTGGTCACGTTGATGCTGTAGAGTTTCACTCCTGTGGAGTCAGTCAGCGTGGAGTCGATTTTCGTGGCATAGACGATAGGATCCTGGGTGCAGTTGGCTACGGCTGTGGCAATCTTGTCATCGCTCTTGACGCGTATGTCATAGAGATGGGCACGCAGGAGCATCTGCTTGTTGTTCTTTTCCCAGTAGAGCACCTGCTCATTGGCGAGTTCTCCGCCATATACTCCAGCATCTACTGGTGTTGAGATATAGCGTGTGGTGGTGAGAAAGAGTCTGCCGAGAAGTGAGTCTGGTATCTGGAAGTAATAGTCGTCCTTATGCTTCTGCACATTGAAGAGACCTTTTACTGCCGGTTGCCTTACTTCTTTCTTTACTGGTTTGGTAACCTTCGACTTCTTTTTTGCCTGTGCTCCTGGGCAAATCATTGTTGCCATGCACACAAGTAACAATAGTTTTTTCATTTGTTTGGTTTTAGAGTTGTTAATATTTTCTTAAGCCGGTGACGCGGCTGACACGGTGGCTTAATGCTATTTACTGTACTTCTTGCCTCCGATTATGCGGATACCATTGCCGTTATAAGGCTGGCCTGTAATGCTGTATGCCTTGCCATTAGCGATAGAAGAGGCGATGGACTTGATGCCAGTAGCATCAAATTCCTCCACGTCTTGGAAGCCTGCATTTTCATAGTCTGCCTTGTTGCCTGCAGGAACGTAGCACTTCTTCTTGTAGAGAGACTTCAGAGCACCGCTTCCGAGCTCAGGAAGCTTGCAGAAATAGCGGGAATACTGCGCATTGGTGCAGAGGTTGAAGGCATTCTTTTGCAGTTGCTTTACAGAAGCTGGGAAGATGAATGCCACTGCTTTTGCAGACTGACAACCGCTCTCCTGGATAGTCTCAAGCGATGTGCAGGTGCTGAAATCAAGCACAAGATTGTAGCCTTCTGTCTTAGAGCTGTTCTTGGAGAGATTGAGAAAGGCGCGATTGCCTATGGTCTTGAGAGCAGTGCAGCCTTTGAGATTGAGGGCAGTACATTCATAACTCTGGTAGAAAGCACGATCACCGATGGATTCCAGAGCCGAGCATCCTTCGAGATTGATGGTCTTTGCGCCCGTCTGTCCGAAGCCATATTCCTCAATAGTCTTGAGATTGGCATGACCCGAGAGGTCTATTTCTGTGATTTTATAGCAAAATTCGAAAGCATAACCCTTGATAGTCTCAAGATTTGAGCAATTAGAGAAATCGACTGTCTCCAATTGTGACTGGCTTGAATTGTCGAAAGCGTGTGAACCCACAGAAGTCATGGAAACTGGGAAGATTATCTTCTTCAGCGGAATGATGGCATCATCATTCTCCTTCATCTGGAAGACATTGGCAGGAAACTCATTAGCAGGGTACTCTATAGTGGTTTCGCCTACTGTCTCGGAGTAAGCGACGATGTTGGCATCCTTGAGGTCGAGCGTCTCTACCTTCATATTCTGGCGGATGAAAGCTATGTCAGCCTTGTTGATATTGCCGGTCAAGGTGAGGTCGATGACATTGAGGTCATCACCTTTGATGAGTGTGGAGAGGGTGCCTGCTGTCTCCACTTTGATAGTCTTTGTCTCAGCTTGAGCAGTAAATGCCATGAGTGAGAATGCGATAAGGAGTAGATGTTTGCATTTCATAAGCGTTTCTTGTGTTTATTGTTTATATTGTTTATATTCTTATATCCGCCGGTGACGCGGCTTTATTAAATGAAGAATGATGAATGAAGAATGAAGAATGGAAGTTACGTTTTACTTCTTTATTTGAAAAGGCTATTAAATGAAGAATCCAAGTATGGTTCATATTCTTGCGCAGAATCCATCAAGCGACAATGCTAACTTCCATTCTTCATTCTTCATTCATCATTCTTCATTTAAGAACAACCCTACAAACACCTCGTGAAATAGGTGGCATAGCCGGGTATGATGTCTTGATATGCTTTGATGAGCTTGCCTGTCACGCTGTCATAGACACGGATGGAAGAACAGCCAGTGGCAGGACGGTAGGTCAGCATGACGGTGCAATCGTCCTCATCACGCAGTCCTAAGCCCGTGACAAGAGGGAATACATCCACCAGTTGTTCGCCTTCATCGAGGCTAATCAGCAGTTTTGACTTCGCAGGATTAAACTCTTTCATATTGTAATAGTCAAAGCGATATACCTTATTACCAACAGAATAGAAGGCATAACTCTCGCCAAACGAGCCCCACCAATAACCAATGGTCCGTGCCAGAGCGGCATCAATCGGCATGATGCGCTTGAGGGAGATAGGCTGCACCTTGGTCTTGACATAGTTGACATGGAATTCATAGATGGCATACTCTCCGTCACGCTTGCCTATCAGATATACTTCGTATGGCTGATTGGAACCCATTCCTGTGGCTTCGGTGAAGCATCCGCAGAGACTGTCGAGACGGAAAGGTTCGCCTTCAATGCTGATATGCTCCATCTGGTCATTATAGACGTGGTAACAACCCACCGTATTATCGTCATGCAGCACGAAAGTCACTTTCTTAAACCTCTGGAACTGCTTGCTCGACATGGCCTGACGCACATTGCGACTCTTGACAAAAGTGTTCTCATTGAAGACTGGAAGCTTGCGGTCCAGACCATTGAATACATGGAGATCGCCATTGCAGATGAAGTATTTAGATGCGCCGTAGCCGAAGGTGATATTGCTGATGTCCAACTGAGTAGCGCTGCCCATATACACCTTATTATATATATTACCGGTATATTCACCCACATTATGATAGAAACCATTGTCTGGATCAGCATTGCATATACTGACACATCTGCCCCATGACGGACTTTGGTCAGTGAAAATGGCTATTTCATTAAGGGCATATAGCGTGCCGTAGTACTTGCCTTTGATGGGTTCATCGGGATTTATCCGCTCTATCATGTCGGGATAATAGTTGGTGAAAGCTCGCACATCACCCTGCAGCGACATCCATTCGGTGCGTCCGTCAGACTTCTGATAGACCACAATGGAGGACGGTGTGTATGTGCTCAGCACCTGGAAGGAGAATGTCTTGCGAAACTCCAGTCCGTTCCCCCTGTCCTTTGCTATGAAGACAGCGGGGATATCAGTCGCCATATTATATCCAGAAGGCAATGAAACCTCCCATACCAACTGCTTGCCGGTGGCTATTTCCTGCTGTTTACCCACCACCCAACGGTAGTCATAGCGAAGGGAATCAGCCCCCTCGGAGAAGGTCAGCGAAGGGTTTATCCTCAGAGTGTCCCCCTGATAGAGCGTATATGAACCGTCAGTGGCAATGCCGTTTATGGCGGTTACCTGCTGTATGTCGTCCGTAGCTTCGCTGTCTTTGTCTCCATAGCATGAGAGAAGGGAGGTCATCACGATGCCGAGGATGAGCAACTGATAGTATATTCTTGTCTTTTTACGCATTATTCAAAGTATATTCTGTTACCATTGGAGTCATATTCCTCATGTTGTATAAACCATTGCTTGCAGAGCGAAATCCAATAATCGAGGATGACACTGCTGCCATCGTCCACCCATTCTGGATTCGTGATGCCACTAATCTCCAGAAAGACGGCACACTTACGGGCTGAATAGGTGATTTTTCTCAGTTTGCTATTGTTTTCCCAGAAGGCAGGAGCGATGGTAAGGTTTTTTGTAAACTGCACATCCACATACTGATACTCCGGCACTCCCACCGTGAAATCTTCTCCCGGCACGAGAGCCAGCCTCATTTTGTAGGTCATTTCGCTGTCCATCTCATCGACGTGGATTGTAGCGCGGAGCGTGTCTTGATACATTCCGCTGCGAAACACTTGCTTGCTGTCGAAACTTACCACCGCAGAACTGGCGGTGACACCTTCGCTTTCTGCCTCCGAAATCATCACTCCGAAATGACGGTCACGACCATAATCTATCATCCCCTGCAGGCGAACAGGTATCTGGAGCGTGTAGTCCGTCACCTTTCCACCAAGGAAATAAGCATTGAAACTATAGCTCTCTGGATAGTCTGCAGCAGAACCAAAGACAGTGCCGCGGGCTATATTGAGCGCACTGGTCGATGTATCGTAGGCTTCCAGCGTATCTTCCGAGCAGGCTGCTACGGACAATAGGGCTGTGGCTGTAAGCATTATGTATAGTATTTTTCGCATTGCTGTAAGAGGTGAAAGTGTCAATATCCAAACTGTTTCTCGTAATCCGGCAACGGTAGCACATAAGCCGAAGCAGGAACGCTGACAGTATTGCCGTTATAGTTTCCGTCATCGACGGCGCGGAGGTTGCGGCGCTTGTAATAATAGAACAGCTGTCCCTCGCCTCGGAAGTCGCAGATATACTCATGTGTCAGTTCATTCCACAGAGTCTGAGCGGTAGCCGTAGCCGGGAGAGCTGCCTCTCCGCGGTTTAGTTTTATCGTGTTCAGAAGGCTTAAAGCATTCTCTTTGGTATCAATACCATTGAGATTACATTCTGCCAGTATGAGATACATCTCGCTTATTTTCAGCATAGGAACGACGGGATCACCGTATTTGCCGGCATCTTCCGACTTTACAGACCGCTGATAGCGTATCATATTGATTTTTTCATTTGCGCTCGGGTTTTGGTATAGCCATGCTCTGCGCACATCATTGTCCTCGTATGCGTTGGCACTCTTGGCAAAATCGCCAGTCAGACCTTCGTAATATGAGCGTGAAACGGTAAGTATGTTCTCACAATAGAGGGCAAAAATCATCTCTGGCATGAAGATGCGGTCGGCTTTCTGTTCCACTCCGTAGATGTCTGTCTCCAGAATTTCCTCTGGAAGGATAAACCTATACTTTTCCGAATCGATTACCTCTTCGGCATATTGTGCAGCCTCAGCATAATGTCCGCGGTAGATTTCCATCCTGGCGAGCAAAGCAGTAGCAGCGTAATAGTTCATCCTCTGTGTGCGGTCATAAGCCAGATAGCGGTTGCTGTATGCCTTATTACAATATAGAGGGTCCTTTTTCAGGTAGTCGCGAGCCTGCATAAGGTCAGAGATGATGGTATCAATAAGCTGCTCATTACTCATTTTCTTACCGAGGACAAAGCCAAAGTCTGTCTTGTAACGCACATTTCCCGACTCTGGATTTACCTCATAACTCTCATTGAATAATCTCATAAGGTCGAAATACATCAATGACCTGAGTGCGAGCACTTCACCGTGGATGATGTCAATCACATCGCTGTCGATCTTGCCTTCCGCCTCAGGCAGTTTGGCAAGTAGCATATTGGCATTGACTATAGTGTTATACATCTTGAGCCAGATGGCAGAAACGAGTTCCTGTCCTCCGTCAGTGGCGTATCTGAACTGTGACCAAGCGACGCGATCGGGGTCATCTTCCTTGACGTTATATTGCTGTGAAAGAGGTTCTAGGGCAGTCAGAGTAAGGTTGCCACCATATAGTTCGGTGCTGCCCATGCTGATATATATGCCCGTCAGAGCGGTGTAGTAGCCATCGGCATTGACAAACATATCCTTCTCGTCAATCTCCGACTCGGCTCCTACATCAAACCATGAGCAGCTCTGCAGCAGTATTATGGATAATATGTATAATAATGTTTTGCGCATAATCAAAAGGGTGGAATGCGGTTTTGTCTTTATTTATTCTATCTTCGTAAGCAAAGTGACACCCCTCAGTCCCCACTTGCGTGGGGATGTGAAAAATATCAATAGAGAAAAATAGACAAAAAATAGAAAAACATAATATATTTGTTTGTTTTTATTTATTGATATTTTCTTCTGACGGGCAGTCTGTCAGCTACTTGCAATACAGTGTTCGTCCATCAGAAATTCACCTGGACATTGAATGTAACCGAACGGGTGAAAGGATAACTGAGACCTCGCTCCTGCCTTATGGTGCTGGCATAGAAGAGGTCATTAGCCGTAATGGAGAGTCTAAGCATGGATATCCAGCTGCCACGGAGTCTGTCAGAGTCCATATTGTATGCCAATCTGAGCGATGTCATGCTCAGTCTCTTCTCCCTTTGCACAAACCTTGACGTCGCCTTAGTAGCGCTATTGTCCGTAATAGCCTTATAAAGAGCCACATCGCCAGGCTTCTGCCATCGTTCGGTAAGCGCACGGCGGTCATTGTTTGTCATATAGTTGACGTTCTCTATCTTCTGGTGCAGTGTATAATTATACTTGTCTGCGCCGAAAGAATAATTGAGATGAGTGCCTATTTCCCATGACTTATAGCGGATATTCAGTCCGGCATAGCCATTGAGAGCAGGCTCATTGACGCCTACTGGCACCTGATCCTTGGCATTCCATGTATATGTGGTGTTGCCGTATCGGTCGATATAGAGTTCCTTTCCCGTGCCAGGGTCGATGCCAAGCGACCGCACAGCGTAGATGGTATTCATGGATTCGCCCTCCTTGAAGAGGAATACAGGAGTGGTGGAACCCGAACCGTTGGCATTTACCATATCGTTATAGCGCTGTAGAGCATCGGAAATCTTGAGTATGGTGTTATGGTTTCTTGTGCCGTTGAGCGTGACATTGACCAGGAGGTCCCTTGTGCGTACAGGGGAATAACTGACATTAAAGTCAAATCCCTCATTGCGCAAGTCGCCCATATTTGCCTTATAGGTGTCGAATCCCAATGATGGAGCGACGGTGATGCTGGTCAGGTTGCCCTTGGTCTTGTTGTTGTAATAGTTGAACTCCAGGTTGAGGCGGTTCTTCCAGAGCGAAGCCTCCAGTCCGATGGTGCGGTTATATGTGGTCTGTCCTTTAAGGTCTGGATTGCCGAGCGTGGTGATTACTGCTCCGAAATATCCTCCATAGACCTTAGTCAGATAATTATACTGGTTGCTTGCCTGGTTGCGGTTATAGTTTTGGTTACCCGTAGTACCGACATTTGCGCGCAGGGCGAGCTGTGATACCACTCCGCTTCCGGCGAAGAAACGCTCATTATGCACGTTCCATCTCAGTCCGGCACTCCAGTAAGGCGTAGTCTGCTGACGGTCACCATAGAGCGAACTGCCGTCCATACGGATAGTAAGGTCGCATAGATAACGGTTGTCGTAACTGTAATTCTGATTGCAGAAGATGCCTGCTGTGCGAACTTTTGACTTACCTCCCGTAATTCTGCCATACTTCTCATACTGGACAGCGTAGGAGATATAGTCCTGCGAATTGCCGAGAAATCCCGTCATGGTGTAGCTGTCGCTCTCATTTGATGTCTGCTTAGCCTCAGCTCCGAGTATTGCTTGCACATCGAAACGCCCGAAACTGTGGGTATATGATGTCAGCATACTGCCATAGACAGTGGTCGAAGAACTGTGTCCGAGCGTGTATTTGCCACGCTGATAGAGCGCATCTGGAGTGATGGATGAATTGTTGTTGATATATTCGAAGCTGCCTGGTGATACGTATGCATCGTCACGGTTACTGTCATGGCTGAGTGAGAACGACCCTTTCAGGCGGATATCATCGGTGATGGTCCAGTTTATTCCGAAATTATTAGTCACGTCCATCCCTCTCGAAGTGGAGTAACTGTTGAGGTATCGCGCTTCATAGACAGGCGACTGCATGGATGCCAGCACACCGAGAGCAATGCCCTCTGGCGCCATATTGCTTAGAGAAAGCATGCGATAGAAGTTTCCCTCTGCGTCTTTCTCCTGATAATAAGGCAGTGCCGAGGTGTAGGAAGAGAAGCTTCCGTAAGGCGATTCCTTGCTATCTACCATGGAAAGCTGCAAGTCATTGGTCACTCTGATGCGACGGTTGGATATGATTATCTTGGTGCCTGCCTCGTAAGTGTCTCGTCCACTGCCCTTCATTGCACCGCTGAGATTGCTGTAACTCAGGTTTGCCGCGAAGCGAACTTTCGTTCCGCCAGGCAGCGATGTCTTTGGTGAAGCCTCGATGATGAGTGAATGCTTGTGCTGGAAACCCATCTGCAGAGGCTTAGATAGCCAATAGGTATCCACGCCACTGAGCACGGCACGACGCGCCACATTATAGGAATTGGCATTCAGTCCAGCATCTTCTCCGTCACGATAAGCATCAAATACGCCCGCTTTCTTCTGAAATTCCAGCACTTCTGCCGCATTCATCAGATTATAGGACGACAGGTCTGGGATTTCAAACTTGCCGTTCATCGTATAGCTGATTTGTAATTTTCCTGCCATAGGGGTGATGGTCTCAATGACAACTACGCCGTTTGCGGCACGCGAACCGTATATTGCGGCTGCGGCTGCGTCCTTCAATATGGTGATGCTCTTCACGCGATTGATGTCTATGTCATAGACTTTCTGCACGTTTACCTCAAACCCATCGAGGATGAAGACAGGCAATGAAGTCACCGTCTGCAGGTTGCTCTGCGATATGTCTGGCATAGTATTCTGTCCCCTTATCTCTATTTGGTCAGGTATATGATTAGGGTCAGAACCGTAAATGCCACGGGTATCGACTACTTGAAACGATGGATCGAATACCTTCAGACCCTCAAGTAGATTGGTGCTGTTGACTTTCATCAGTTCTTTGCCTGACACCTGAACTGCCGTTCCCGTGAAACTATTCTTCGTCTTCGAATAATATCCCGTGACGACCGTTTCGCCTATCTCGCCTGACAGCAGCACGTCCTTCTTTTGGCTGGTGCTGTCATTCTTTGCCATAGCAGTCTTTCCCTTGGCTACCTTCTGCGTGTTGCTTTGAGCCAAGACCACGGTGTCTGCCGCCATCAGCATCAGTATGATCAATATTCTCGTCTTCATCGGCTGATACGTTTATTGAGATAGTACAACTGTCCATCGCCAAAAAGGTCACGACGGTATTCATCATATATCATCGGAAGGAGATCTGCGTCCTCCGATGCGTCGGCTACATAGGTCACATCCTTGCTTGACTGCATTGCAATAAGGCGTTGGCGTGCCTCCTGCTTGCGATTTAATCTCCACAGGGATTCTGCCGCTATGAGCTGCACTTCGCCCAGCCTGATGTAAGGAATTGCAGCCGGAAGGTCGGTACTTCCACCGCTTTCTGTGCTCACATAGCCGGTAAGCAGGGTGTTGGGACCGTATTTATTTGACATTATCTGTGTGCCGTCTTCCTGCTCACGAAACCATGCTCTGCGGCGGATGTCGGTCTGCTGGGCGTATATCTTGTCGATGTCAGCACGGCATCTGACCTTCTTCTGGTCGAAAAGCGTTTCACTCAGACGGGTAAAACCGGTTGGCAACGATGACAAAGCAAAGATATTCTCGCGGGAGAAGCAGAAATCTGAACCATACTTGCCCGGTGTGACGAAGTAAAAGAGCTGGTATCGCGTTGCTACACGTGCCGGATCTGTATGCAGCATCACGGAGTCTGCATTGTTCAATGCCTTCTGATAGTCACCTTTCCATAATGCTACCCTGGCTTTCAGTGCCTTTACGGCATAGGCATTGAGCTGGAAAGTGCGCAGTCTGCGGTCTATTTCGCCCACTTTCACCGATGATGGATTGGTGGCATTCATTATGGGATCATTTGCAGAAAGCAGCCTGTCTGCCTTGTCAAGCCATTCCTCTACACCGTCCATAGGAAGGTCCAGAAGGCGGTGGAGGTCAAAGGTCATGGCGGCTTTGATGGCATAACACTCGCCCAGAACTATCTCCTTGAGTCCTGAAGTGAAGAATACCACCTTCGTATGCTCTGCTTCATCTATTATTCTATCGCATGATTCGATGACGCGGTCAGCACAAATCCGCATGGTGTCCATACGCTGACGCAATACTGGCGCATCGAAATCGAGCTTAGATGCCGCTGTGGTCTCTTCGTCATAAGGCTCTAATGTCTGTGAGGCGAACTCCATCATGCCGAGCGAAAGCGTGTTGCCATAAAGTTCTGGAGCACGCATCTGCATATAGATGCCTGTCAATGCCTGCATGAATGCTGTCTCATCCTTGAAGAATTTCCCCGCAGTGACGTCGCTGTCGTCGCCTGTCTTGTCGAAGAAACCATCGCAGCTCTGCAGCATTGTGCAAGCTATCATCATTATATATATTATTCTTATTCTCATTGTCGAATGGATTTCGTTTACCCTTTTAGAATTTAGCTTCCACTGTAAGGCAAGCCCTATGGCAATTTTCCTCACCACTGAGGCGCACCATACCGCCTTTGACAAAGCGCCAGAGCGATGGAAACGCGTAGCCTATCTGGATGCTCTGCAACCTATTGGTCTCCCAATTATCGGTGAAGAAGGATGTTGAAGCTGTCCAGCGGTGCCATTGTCCGTAGATAACCATGCCTGCAAGCATCTCCCTTACATCATCATAAGCGGCAGAAAGCGATGCACTTGCCGTCCAGTCCTTACCCCTCAGCGTCTTGCCCACATCGCCATAGAGCATATTTGTGGACTCTGCACGCATGCCGGAAGCATTAAGATGCCATCCTTTGGCTTCAAAGTCGAGCGACAACAGACCGCGTGTCACTGCGTCAGGACGGATATTCTCATCGTAATAGCCTTGCAATTGTGCTCCCGTCTGATAGTAATTATATATGTATGTCTCGTTAGTGATGTTGGAATACATCGGTGTAAAAGCCTTATAACTATAAGGTACCGTGGCACTTCTTCCCAAACCTAAAGAAAGCCGCAGGCAATCGATTCCGCTTCCTGCCATCCATGCCTCCCTACTGATGTTCCATCCCAGGTCGGCAGCCCAATATACTTCGTTGCGATGCTTAGGAGCAAGGAGTGAAGAGCGGTTCATTGTCACATTCATCGTGGCACTGTAACGTCCACGATAGTCGTAACCCACATTTGCCATACACTGCAATGTGCGCTCAAAATCCCTCACTGCTGTAGGTTTACGCAGTGTGTCATAAGTCTGGGTAAATGATACATAGTTGAGAATATCATTCAGTATTCCGCGTCCGGCGTATGACTCTCCTCCCCTTTCTCCACTATAAAGGCTAACTCCTGCCGAGGCAAAGAGCATATGTCCCCCCATGACAGCCTTCTGATATGCGAGTTTCATTCCGCCATCGTAAGTCATTGTCGTCTCGCGCATTATGTCATAAGTACCTTTATTGCGCAAGTTGTCTTCATCCTTGAATGCAGGCGAATATGGAGATAGGAAAACATCGCGCCTCACTTCCTGACGAAGGAATGAGAAATAGCCCATCATTTCCAATCCTGGCATAAGGCTTAACGTCGCCCTTATACGATCAGTAAGCGTGGAAAAGCGGGTCTTGTCGGTGTCATCATCATTGAATGTCTCGTGGATGCCATAATTACCATACTGCAAGTCATTGCTTATGGCAAGCGCATTACGCCTGTAACCTATATATGAACGCATCTGAATGCGGTCTGTTCCCTTAGTTTTCGTATCCGTTCCCGGGTCATAGATGGCAGTGAAACGATAACCTACATTATCATCTCCCCCGTCAGCAGTAAGCCAATGCTCTGCCCCCTTCATGGTGCCTTTGCTGCCATCGGCAGGTTTTCCTGCCTGTATGTCTGCCTTGTAACTAAGACTTAGTGGACCTTTGGCATACTTCTTTGTGACTATTTCCACTGCTCCTTTTCCGCCGTGGATGCCTAATTGCGCCAGTTTGGCCGCGTCTCTGATAATCCTTACCTCTGCTACTTCGCCGACTGTGAGACCTATTAGGGCTGTCTTTGGCATTCGGACACCGTCTATAAGTATCTCTGGATTATCATAAGTGGAGGCATCGAGCGTGCGTATGGCTGTCCAGAGATCACGTGCGCTGACGCGCTCCATCATCTCAGATGTCAGTATTCTGTCTGTTACACCGAGGCATAACGAATCCTCTACGCTGGCTTTTACGCCAATCGTAGTTCCCCAAAATATCAAGAGTAATAATAATCGAAATTTTGCAAGCACTCTGTTGTATTATTAAAGTTATGCTTGCAAAGTTACAAAAAATAATATAATAGATGCAAAAAATCTAAAGAAAATGACAAATATACCCAATAATAGGTATCATAATATCACATTGTTCTGCGCTTTTCTCTATTCTTTCGCATTTTGTTAATATTATTAGGTATCAAATTGTAATTAAGAAATACAATACCTCTGCATCTTTCCTCTGCTTTCCGTATATTTGCGTTTGGCGATTCTTCGGTTATTGGACGCTTGTTATTTGGCACTGTCTTCCAGACAGTTATTGTTCACTCTTCACTTTTCACTCTTCACTTTTCACTAAAAGAAGAAAGGTAACTCCCATTCTTCATTCTTCATTCTTCATTCTACATTCTTCATTTAATAACATTCTTCATTTAATAACCGCGTCAGCGTTTTCTTTTCGCTTTTGAGCGTGTAGATTTTCTGTTGGAATTGACAGCTCGCTGTGTGGATTTCTTATTCGATTGTCCAGTTGCGTTGGCTTTATTATGCCCTTTGCTATGTGATTTGGTGGCGTGTTTGTGTGACTCTGATGATTCTTGCTGGGCAGTAGCCTCCTGAGATTTTCGTTGCCAAATAGGCACTATGGAGTCAGGACTTTCCATTTCGCTCTGTTCAAAGTCGAGTTCTGGCAGTTCGTCAGGGTCTGGAAGGTATGGACCTTGCTTGTTTTCGTGATATACCTTTACCTCTACGACGGCAACACCGCTTGATATCATGCCGAGTTCTTTAGCCGCAGCCCATGATAGGTCTATGACTCTGCCACGATGGAAAGGTCCGCGGTCGATGACTTTTACGACCACTTGCTTATGGTTCTTGAGATTAGTGACAAGGAGCTTTGTGCCAAAAGGATGTGTGCGGTGAGCGCATACCAGCGAATCGTGGTGCATTCGTTGTCCGCTTGTGGTTCTGGCGCCTGTGGCTCTCTTGGAGTAATAAGACGCTTTACCTCTCTGCTGAGCCTTTACACCCAACAGAGAGGTTATCGTTAACATAAATATAATCAAAAGTTTATTCAATAAGCGTATTCCTTTAAGCCCTCATGATGTCGAGGGACAGTTATCATTAGATATGGAATACCAAAGAAGAATGAAATTTTGAGATTAGACTTATGATTATCAGATGAAGAATGATATGAGGAATGAAAAGATGAATGTGATTGGAATGGCGTATGAAGACCGGCAAATCGCAATCTGATTATCTGACTATGACCTAACAGTCTTCATTACGCTGTTTCACTCTTCAATTCTTTTTCTTTTCAACTCTTCAGTTCTTTTTCTTCATTCTAAATATTCTTCTTTCGTATTATACGATGCCCTGAGCCATCATAGCCTTAGCCACCTTCATGAAGCCTGCTACGTTAGCGCCCTTGACATAGTTGATATATCCGTCAGCCTGCTTACCGTAAGTGAGGCACTGCTCGTGGATATTCTGCATAATCTCGTGGAGACGACGGTCAACTTCCTCGTTGTTCCACTGGAGACGCATAGAGTTCTGAGTCATTTCGAGACCAGAAGTAGCAACACCACCAGCGTTAACAGCCTTACCAGGAGCGAAGATCATCTTAGCCTTTACGAATTCCTCAGCAGCTTCTGCGGTACATCCCATGTTACTTACCTCAGCTACGCAGATAGCGCCATTAGCGATAATCTGACGTGCATTGTCACCATTGAGCTCATTCTGAGTAGCGCAAGGGAGAGCGATGTCAACCTTAACCTCCCAAGGCTTCTTGCCAGCGTAGAACTCAGAACCTGGGAACTTCTCAGCGTAAGGAGCGCAAACGTCATTGCCAGAAGCGCGGAGCTCGAGCATGTAAGCGATCTTCTCCTCATTGAGACCAGCTGGGTCATAGATGTAACCGTCAGGACCAGAGATGGTAACAACCTTACCACCGAGCTCTGTAGCCTTCTTAGCAGCACCCCATGCTACGTTACCAAAGCCACTGATAGCGATAGTCTTGCCTTTGATGTCGAGGTTGTGTGTATGAAGCATGTGCTGTACGAAGTAGATAGCGCCGTAGCCAGTAGCCTCAGGACGGATACGTGAACCGCCGAACTCAAGACCCTTGCCTGTGAGCACGCCTTCGTAACGGTGTGTGAGCTTCTTGTACATGCCATAGAGGTAGCCGATTTCACGAGCGCCTACGCCGATATCTCCAGCAGGAACGTCCTCGTCAGGACCGATATGACGATAGAGCTCTGTCATGAATGCCTGGCAGAAACGCATTACCTCATTGTCAGAACGACCGCGGATAGAGAAGTCTGAACCGCCCTTGCCACCGCCCATTGGGAGAGTAGTAAGACCATTCTTGAATGTCTGCTCGAATCCGAGGAACTTGAGGATAGAAAGGTTTACAGAAGGGTGGAAACGGAGACCTCCCTTGTAAGGGCCGATAGCGCTGTTATACTGTACGCGGTAGCCGAGGTTTACATGGATTTCACCGTTGTCATCAACCCAAGGTACACGGAAAGTGATGATACGCTCTGGCTCTACGAGACGCTCGATAATCTTAGCGCGCTCAAACTCAGGATGCTGATCATATACGTCTTTCACGGATTCGAGTACCTCACGAACTGCCTGAAGGTATTCATTTTCACCTGGGTGCTTTGCAACCAGGTCCTGCATAATTTTCTCTACGTTCATGGTTATGGATTTAGAAAGTTATTGGTTTTAGATATGGTTATATATTATTTCTGTTTTTTAGGCTTTTCTGCCTATTGTCAGGGAGCGGTTACTTCCCTTTCGGTGTGTCTTTCCGCCATCTCGTGGCAGTGGTCCAAGTGGTTAGTGTATGCTTCCTTTTTTGGATTTTGCATTGCAAAACGCACTCTGTGACTGACTCACGAGGGCAAAAGTATGCAATTTCCTTGACACCTCCAAATGTTTTTTACTTTTTTGGGAAATTTTTAATTTGAAATTGACATTTTGTAAAGTATAGATTGCGAAAATGAGTTTTCTCCCTCTGTCATTGTTTACATAATGTCATGCTTAAGAATGAAGAATGGAAGTTACCTTTTCTTTAGTGAGGAGTGAAAAGTGAAGAGTGAAAAGTGAAAAATCGCGCTGACGAGGTTGGGTGACCGCAAGCGGAGAAGGTATCTGGCCTCCCCCTACAGGGGGAAGAGAAAGGGTCTTGATAACGTGGCGGACTCTGGGAATATCCGATGGTGATGGGATGTAGGCTGTGGCTTGTTGTGGGCTTTTATAAAATACCAATAGATGCTGGCAAAAAAATATCAATAAATAAAAACAGAGAAAAATATCTTTCTGTATTTTTATTTATTGATATTCTATTCCGTCATTGTCCCAATATGTATTCCTTTATTGTTTCAACTGCATGACACGTTCAAGTACCTTTTCTAATTGTCCTGCATAATAGAATGGTAAACTACATAGAGTATAGTCTTTACTCTTTATTATATTGCCAGCCTTGTCTTTCCTCTCTATATGTATAGAGTCGGTGCGTTCTGGATTGTTCCAAAAACGAAAAGCATACTTGCAATCAGAATTGAGCATAAACTCCTGAAGGGATTTCAGATGGGCATTGTCTCCAGACTTCACCTCTATCGGAATAAGTCCATATTTGCGACTGAGATATAGATAATCAAGCTCTGCCTGTGAGTTTCGGTTTGAACGAACCCAGAATGTTCTTTTTTCAAGATATCTACCACTTTGCCCTATCAACTCTTGCCCAACAATATGCTCAGCCACTTTTCCTCTCCAAGCATCGTTAAGACTATCTATGCCATACAGTTCTGATTGTATGCCTGCAGCGTAATTCATCAATCCCGTATCGAGCCACATAAGTCGTGGACGCTTTTTCATGTCAGGCACGATAGGCACGTTTGTTTCTACTGAAGGATATACAAGTTCTAATAGCATAGTCTTTTGCAAAGTTCGCATTGCTTCGCCCACTTCACGACTTTTATAATTGGAGGATGCAAAATGATCGAAAGTAATCTGCTCGTCCGCATAAGCCCATCCATTCATAATGATGTAACGAATGACATTACGGCTCATATCTGTCGTGGTGTATTTCTCTACATCGTCCATATATCCTGCTATGAGAGACTGATATATATCGTCAAGGGCAATGATGTCTGATGTTCTTGCATATTCGGCAACAGCTTGTGGCATTCCTCCCACAAGGGCATACTTATTAAATAATGTCATGACATAACTATGCAATGCCTCTGGTACTGTAGCCGAACAGATCATATCATGAAGTCCTTTTTCGTCAACGGCACCTAAAAATTCATCAAAAGTGCAAGGGCGGAGCACCATATACTCTACCCTACCGACAGGAAAACTGATGTGCTTATTTCGGTCGAGCATAGTTTCAAGTAGGGATCCTGCGGCTATCACATACACCTCAGGGTATTCCTCATAGAAATATCTGAGCATCTTTATGGCGATAGGGGAATTTTGTATCTCGTCAATGAATATCAATGTGCTACCTTCATACTTCTTTTTGCCACGAATGGCAAGCAGAATGGAATAAAGCTCCTTTATTGGCATTTCCTTTTCAAAGATACTTCTGTCGCTTATGTCATCCAAATTGAATTTCAAATAGACATCAAAATCCTTACCAAAGGCATCCACCAGTGATGTCTTGCCTACCTGTCTTGCACCTCGAATTACCAATGGTTTATGGCTTTCCTTATTCTTCCAGGAACGCAACCATGCCAAAGCTTTTCTCTCAAACATATCACTCCTTATTTTATATAAATAATTCTATTCTCTTATTTAGTTATCACTTTACGGTGCAAAGATAAATAAAAAATACCAGATAATCAAATGATTATACATTTATTTGTAACAAATCCAAACATAAAATCTCGGATATTTGTAACAAATCCAAACAT
>URJQ01000017.1 GCA_900548195.1 uncultured Prevotella sp. | reverse complement strand
GAGCTAAGTTTACTTAAGCTCTGCCATGGCGAGAAAACGTGCCATGAAATGGAACATGTCTAATCATCCATTTGTAGAAAATGAATATCCAAGGCATTCTCTATTTTGCTTATAGCTTCAAGCGAAAGATTCTCACGCCCTTTTAAGATTTTTGAAATGTACTGTTGGGTACAATTCATTTTCTCTGCCAACATCTTTTGAGTCATTCCAAGTTCCTTCATTCTTGCGGACATGATATTGGCTATCATCTGCGAATGGTTAAACCAAGGTTTTTCTTCTTGGCTCATTTGTGCTTCTGCATTTTGAACAGGAGATATTGCTTCGTTTATCATCTTAGACGTATTTCGCTTTGTACCATTTATATTTGGCTATTGCCATTTCGCATACAAAGATAACTGATTTTCACGAGAAAACACAACTACAGGGTTGTTTTTCTACGTAAATAAGACAAAATTGTGCAATTGAGTTGCTTTTTGTGGCCTATTAAACTTCAAAATGAAATCTATAACGCCAAAAAATGGCATCACGATAGCAGTGCATTTGGCTGATGGCATCTTCTGAGCCATAAGAAAACGAGAAAAGAGACCCACCTACAGCAGGCGGGCCCCTTTTGAAAAATAACTAAAACTCTTACAAGTGCTTTGGTAAGCCGGTATTTCAGCAAACCATAGCACTTGTAACAGTCAAATGATTACTTTATGAGATTCTTGCTTTGGATGGGTGGAAAGTATTCCCACAATTAGAATCTTCTTAACTTATTGCGACCTTCTGCAATGTCTCTGGCGCTTTCTTACACTGTACGGTCGATTTCAAATTAACCTGCTTTCCAGCCTTGAAGTTTTCATTACCTGTTGTGGAAAGTGTATATAGGTAGAGCAGATTTTTGTACTTAAACTTGTAAGTCAACTTGACATTGAAATTCGTAATGCCACTTGGCAACACGAAGATATAACAATCTGCTTCGCTTTTTGCTACCATCTCCGTTGCAGATTTGTCAGTTTCATTGAGCATACTACTTGTCAGACGGTAAGAGCGCTCCGCATATAGAGAAGGATCAATATAATCGAACACCCACGCTTTATCAATGCTTGTGGCTTTCGGATCTATCTCTGCCTTGGCAGGGAACTTGCCTGTTATCTCCACTGAAACGAGTTCACGATTAGTGAATTCAGCTAAAGTGGCAGGTGTTCCTCCTGCAGGAGTAGCGAAATCAGCGCTTATAGTAGGGTCAATGTTACCAGCGAAGTTTGTGGGATCCTGCAATGCTTCTACAAATCCATCATAATCACTTGTGATTTCGACAGCGATGGAAGCCAAAGCATGCTGGAAAGAGAATTTGAAACCTTCAAATCTGTAGTCCGAATTGAGTATCGGAGCGGCCCAAAGGAAATCCGTCTGTTTGGATACATCGGTCGGTACTGTATAAGTCACGTGCGGTCTCTTGTCATATCCATATATGCAAGTGGCATTGTCATCAGTATATACCGGGAAGAAATCCACCTTGCCCTCTGTAGGCCAATAGACAATAGGAGCATAAGTCCAACTGCCTCCGGTATATTTGATTGCCGTACCTTCCATCAGCGGAGTAGCCACATTGTTCTTCACTGTATTGGCATACAACTTGAATCCATTGGCTTGCAACCCCGCCTCATCCACTACCAATCCACGCGTAGGGTCACTCGCCTCGGCAGTGGCATCAAAGACGAGGGCTTGCCCCGTGTCCTTTTGTGGTGTCAGCGTATCATCCGCAGTGCATCCTGCCATGAGGAGCACTACGGTAGATACTGCTAAAAGTCTTGCTTTATTCATAGAATATCATTATTATGTGATATTTCCTAATTATTATCTCTCAGAAAGGATGGTCCAGACATCAGAGTCTGGACTCAATCCCTATGTCAGTATGAGGCTATCATGACATTAGGTCAAGTTCCTCGGTGTCAAGTAGAGTTATGGTATTATTTCTGATTCCCATGCACTTACCTCAGCATCGACAACGATAGCATCGAGAGTAAGAGTGATATTATTCTGATAAATCTTACCTGGCTCAAGTGTTACATTTTTCACTTCTTTGGAAGCCTTATAGTTCTGCTTAAATCCATTCGTATCATTAACCTTATCATTCCATGTTGGATAAGTAGTCACATCATAATCGAGAGTGACGGTATAACTGGTATTATCGAATGGAAGAACCATGATGGTACCCTTGCCCAACTCACCACTTGCATTTTTAGTATCTCCGCACCATGTGATATATCCGCCCTCCAAAGCGAAATCTTTATCTGCCCAGATTTCCTTATCACCATCCTTGGATATAGTGTAAGAACGCTTCTCCCAATCACCCTGCAGATTCCATATCTTCTTGATATCAGTCTCACGTGGATTGAGCGTAGCCTTTGGAGCGAAATAGCCAGTGAGTGTTACAGAGTTGACTTTGATGCGGGTAACATCATAATCAAATCCTGCACCATTCACTTTGAGAGTGAAAGTGAAAGCAGAGAGAGCATGCTTGAAATTGAATTTCACAGCAGGATTGGTGGATGTGTAGTCATTTCTATTTGCGCCAAGTATAGGAGCAGCCCAGATATAGTCTGTCTGCTTTGACACTACATCGTTCACATAGAATGTCACCTGCGGGATGTTGTTCCAGTCGTATGTGGTTCGGATATTGTCAGCATTCTCGCCCCATCCCTCATATCGTGGATAGAAATCCACTTTGGAGCCATCGGTAGGCCAATACTTGATAGGAGCATACTTCCATGCTGATGCGCCTGCATCCCAAGTTACAGCTTGGTCATTCATCAGAGGACTTACCTTACCTGTGGATTGCTCCACTACGTTAGCATACACCTTGAAACCTGTATCCTTGAAAGAATAGCCAGTGGATCCATCATTAGAGATATGAGTAGCTCGCGTAGAGTTGTTATCACCAAAGTAGGTAGCAACCTCAATAGCCTGTGGAGTTACAGTCTTTGCACCCTGTTCTTCAATATCAGAACTACAACTTGCCATTCCAACTGCAAGCACTGAGAGCGCGATGATGTTTCTTTTTTTCATTGTTCCTATATTTTTTAAGTTATTATTGAATTCTTGTTTATATATATATGTTGTATAATAATTGTCTGTTTTGGTGGGCAAAATATTGTATTGCCAGTGTCTTTCCTTAGTTATCGTTCAGATAATCCAAAGGTATTCGATAGTGAGTTACTTGTGAAAGTGTCATTCCGTCAATGCGGTAAT
Organism: uncultured Prevotella sp.; assembly: GCA_900548195.1. Classification (GTDB taxonomy): domain Bacteria; phylum Bacteroidota; class Bacteroidia; order Bacteroidales; family Bacteroidaceae; genus Prevotella. The sequence goes on along the minus strand of URJQ01000017.1, from coordinate 25,783 downwards.
TGTCTTTTTTTTTGATAAGAGTGCCCCTTGCCTCACGAGCAAGGGACACTCGCTCAATCAATTAGTTATTAAGTATAAAAATACTGAGATGTCTAAAAATTCAATATTTCGTGACGTTTAGTTCTTGTTCTCTGGGAGAGCAACCTCATTGGTGATAACGTCCCAATCCTCAACCTCTGCATCGAACTTAACAGTTGTCAGACCGATATTCAGGTGGAAGTTGTAAGCCTTGCCCTGCTCAAGAATATATGTGCCAGCATCTGAATTTTCTGCTACTGCGTTAAGATCGGTAGTCTTCACTACGTTAGTAACTGTAGAGTTGTTCTTAGGATTTGTAGGATCCACTGTGATTACATCGTAAGTAATCTGGATGTAGAACTTAGTACCTGGCATTACCATTACGAAGTTGTCAATGTCAGTGTCAGGATTCATAGTGCCACCAGACATTCCATTACCTACGAGGAGGTCAATCTCCTGCTGAGCGTCAGTACCCTTCAGACCAGCCTCAACAGCTGCTGAGAAATGACCTGCGCCCTCTTCGAATACGAGGTTAGAGTGATCACCCTTGTCGTGCTTCCAGATTCCATCATAGAGGCGGAGAGTACCAGTGTTCCAGAAGTTACCTACAAGTTCTACCTTCTTAATCTTGATAGTGGTGTTCTGATCAATCTCATGATTAGAATTGTTTACGTCAGGCTTGTTTACAGAGTATTCATCACCCCATACCTGCACATTGAAGTGGAGACGAGACATAGCGTGCTTGAACACGAACTCAATCTTCTCGTCAATCTTCTGCTTCTCAAGGTTAACTGGAGCCTTAGGGTCTGTAATACCCTTCTGAGCGCCCCAAAGGAGGTCAACGCCCTCTGTAGCGATAGCAGAACGTGTGTACTCGATAGCAGGACCCATAGCGTCATAACCAAGTACGAGACGTACATTCTTCTTGTCGATTGTAGTGTTCTCCTTAGAGTAGTCATTTGACTCTGGAGTGAAGGTAAACTTATCCTCATTAAACTCCTGGAAGTAAGGAGCATAAGCATAGAATGATACGAGAGCACCATCATTGTTAGGCCAATACTTGATTGGTTCGTATGTCCAATCGGTACCATTGTATGTTACCTTCTGATTGTACATGAAGTTAGGCAGATAGTTTGCCTTGGAGAAAGAAGCGATAGGCTCCTGCATCTGTGAGAATGCAAACACACCGAATCCATTCTGCTGAACAGTCTCGTTTGTTTCAATTGTAGAACGAGTCACATTTGGAGTGTAAACACCGAAGTTAATTCCTTCGTTTGCCATTGGGGCTACACCCTTTTCAGTGGTGGCATCGTCGCTTGAGCAACTTGCGAGAGCTGCAACTGCAACAATTGCGAAATAGAAATACTTTTTCATAATCCTAATGATTTTGAAGTTAATAATTGTTTTTATTTTATGTTTATATTATTCTTTCTATTGAAAGTGACTTAGAATATAATCTGATTATTGATTACGATCCAATCTTCCACCTCCGCATCGAATCCTGATGCTCCACTGCCGTCAGCCGGCTTCACGTATGGAAGTTCCAATACTGGCTCATCGATATTCAAATCAAAGAGCAGCGGATCATTGATACGGCGCTCGATAAGGTCGCCTACAGTGAATGTCTGGGTGAAGATGGTCTTACGGTCCACCTGGAGCACTCTCATGTGGAGCAGGATGTCCTCTGGTTTGAATGTAGGGTCACTCTTTGAGCGTGTTGCTCCTGAGCGGGTGTCCTCATATTCAGTGCCTGTCTGCGTCTCTATACTTGATGAAGAAGAGAGATAGAGCGAGGTGCCTGGCATACCGAATACCTTTACCTTACCTACATAGTATCCACCAGTCTTGCTGACTCCGTCATACTCAGCCTTCCAATCCTTTATAGCGAACGAACCGAGATTGTCGCCTGCTTCAAAGTATGTAGGGAATACGCTGCCTGCCATTCCATCGATACATCCTCCGATAGCATATCCATTGTATATGCCTTCCACGCGGAGACGTATATGAAGAGTGGAGATGATGATATGCGGGCGCATGGTGAGAATCTTGCGCAAGCGACCATTGCCGCCACGAGCTACATCTATATCATGCTGAGCCACATATAATTCGTTACAACAATCAGAGGCAAACACAGCAGGCTCCTTAGCCCAGGTGCTGCGTGGGAAGATGTTGTATTTTCCTACATCTTCTGTATTCTCTGCCAGCATGACCTGACTGTCATAGTAGGACTCCATGTGGCGGAAAGTAAGACTTGAGAATTCTTCCTCTGTCTGGTTGAATATTAGCACTCGGTAGCCTCCTGCCGGGAGGGTAACCTTCACGCTATCCACATTATTAGATATGATGGTCTTAGGTGTGCTGCCGTCTGTAGGATAGATGATGGCAGTGAAACCTGTCGGACGTTCGTCAAGTTCTATCCATCGTGGACGTATCACGAGGTCGAAGGAATTATTAGGATCCACCACCTCGAGCGGTTCGCGTTGACAGGAAGAGAGCATACCTGCAAGTGCGCAGAATATTGCCATTACAAATGACGCATTCTTTATGCTTTGGATATATTTCCTCATATTAACGTACCTCCTGCTTTATAGTTTTAGTGTAGTGCTTATTGATAGGAACGACGAGAGACACCGCTATCTTAGTAGGGCCTACATAGCGGAAGATCTTACGGTCCGCACTGCGAGTGTAGAGCTTGCCTCCTGATGTAAACACATCGTATGCGTAACTCTGATTACGGAAGTAACCCATTGACATAGAGAACTCCCAACGTATGCGGTTATTCCATCCAGGGATGGCATAAGTATAGTCAAGTCCAGCGCTCCAGAACTCTCCCTGATGTCCAGACCAATCATGCTCGAAGTCATATTTGCCACCATATATATAAGCAGCAAGAGAATGACCTGTCAGACGATACATACGGTTGCCTGGATCTGCTGTATGCTTTTCGCCAAACCAATATCTGAACTCTACATTGGCAGCCTGAAGCTGGAAGCAATTCTTGTGATCACTCTTACGGAAGAGCCATGGCGTGTACCAGTCTGCAGCCACTGAGTAGCGGTTGCCTAAAGGAACGATGACGCCAATATTGGTGAGTGGCACGAGAAGATTAGTGCGGAATGCGAATACTGGATAGCGGCAATCCATGTTAATGTAGCGAGGAGTAGTGTCAGGACGCTCCACTATAATCTTCTGGATTACCGGTGCAGGCTCTGCCTTTGGCGCTGGGATGTAGTACATCAAGCAGTTGGCTGCAGAGCGCATCTTTGAGAGATAATTCTCTTCAAGATAACGCATTGCCTCACCTTTGCAGACAAGTCTCAGGACTGGCAACAGTTTTGGATTGCCATCATAGCGTCTCAGAACGTTTTGCACCTCTTCTTTACAAGGCACGTTCTCATCATTTGCTATTTCTTCTGCCAAGTCTGACCAAGAGAACACCTTGATGGAGGTGCGGATATTCTTTGACAACTCCGGAAAAGCAATAGAGAAGAATCTCTGCATTGCCTCCGCACGACGCTTGGCGAGTGACTGATTGTACTCCATCTTTCCTTCCGGAGAGGCTGTAGCCACCATTACCATACTATCTACCTGTATGGCACTCCCAATGACAAGCTGCTTCGCTGCAAACATAGACGCAGTATTATCCTTGTATTCTGGATCTACCACGTCGCTATCAAAACGGAAATAGACAGGGATATTGGCCCTTTCCTCTGTCCGGTCTTCCGTCTTGCCTTCCTGCTGTGCATACAATGAGCACGAAGCGAGCAGCAACATTACGATGGTTAATGATTTCTTGTACATGATATATCTGTTTTTTATTATTATTCTTTTATCATTGATATTTTTCTCAGTATTAAGGTTAGTGATTTGCTTTTTTCATTGATTAAGCTTTCACACTTCACCTCAGTTTTTCGATTGCAAATTTCAGAATAAAAATTAAGAAATGATGTCTTTTTTTAGGTCTTCATGTCTTTTTTTAGGCATTTTCCCTAAAAAAGAACACTAATTTCTTAAAAAAAGACATCACGGAAGTAGGGAAAAATCACATTTTAGTAAGAAAAGGATACTTTTTTCTAAAAAAAAATATTAACTTTGCAAAAAATTAAGAAAACTATGAACTATGTTTTAACTTTTCAGGATTTTGCCATTGCAATATCTTTTACCCTGGCATTTATCCTGATATTGTCAAGAAATCACTCTGACAACCGACCGTATTTCAAAGCTAAATGGTATCTATTGAGTGCTCTCACTCTACTTACCGGACAATTCACAATACAACGCTTTGGAATGCTAAGATTGCAAGAAAACTATAGCGTGGCACTGTTTGTCAACATTGCCATTTTCATGCCTGTAGCTTTCATGATCATCAACAGCATGCACATACTGCTAACCAACAGAAACATCACTCGAAAAATTCGAACTGCATCTTTCGGACTATATCTTATAGGCATTGCGGCATGTATATATTATAGATGTACGCGTAGCGATGAGTGGGCGATAAAGGTGATTTGCGCCTTATGCTTCATGTTACATCTCGTCATGCTCTATCTCACAAACATGAAGGCTTACTACAAATTAGTGAATAAGATTGACAACTATTTCGACTTTGACGCTGAGCCACTCATCAGATTTATGTTCACTTCTTCATCCTTAATGATGGGAGTGTCTCTGTTTGCCCCATTTATTATCATAACAAATAATCATATTGTCATAAATGGACTGATAGCCATATTCGAGATTTCTCTAATCTATTTCGTAGCAAGATATATAGGATATGGCAATGAAGTGGCTATTATTTCTGCTGTAAACACTTCTTTGGGCGACGATAATGAGACTGAGGAGGCAGAGGAAAACAATGAAGCTAAAACAGAAAACGATATAGAAACACCTGACAGGATACACGTTTCGGTAGTTGACAATAGTCAAAACGCTCTATTAGACCTCACCTCAAAACTGACCGAATGGACTAACCAAAAGAAATATTGCAAACAAAATCTCACCATCGTCATACTGGCAAAAGAGATTGGCACCAACCAGAAATACCTCTCACGCTATTTCAATGTGACCTGCAATCTCTCCTTCCGCGATTGGCTCAACGATTTGCGAATGCAGGAAGCAAAGAAGATATTGCTCGATAATTCTAATATCACCGTAGAATCCATCGCCTCTGAGTGTGGATTCACATCACGCACGCATTTCCATACCCTCTTCGTCAAGATGTTTGGAATGACACCTTCGCAGTATCGCATCAATAATCTTGTGGAAGAAGAGAAATAAACCTTCTCACACAAGTTTCACACACATACAGGAAAAGCCCTCCCCCCACCCATCCTTGGAGGGGCTTTTCTTTGGTTACCAAAGGTTATGGGTAACTATGTAAGAAAAGAATGGTTGTGGGTTGTTGGTTGTGGGTTGTTGGTCTAAGATAAAAAATAGTAACTTACCAACAACCCACAACCAAGAACCCACAACCAAAACTATATCTATATGTGCAGAAACTGATTACAATGGAGAGCCATCGAAGTCGAAGAGGACGGTGGAGAGATAGCGCTCACCTGTGTCTGGAAGGAGAACCACTACCTTCTTGTCCTTGTTTTCCGGACGCTGCGCCACCTGTGCTGCAGCGAAAGCAGCGGCACCTGATGATATTCCTACGAGCAGACCTTCGGTCTGAGCAAGCTGTCTGCCTGTGCGGATAGCATCATCATTATCCACATCTATCACTTCATCGACGTATTCCGAGCCATATATCTTAGGCACGAAACCGGCTCCGATGCCTTGTATCTTGTGCGGACCGCTCTTTCCGCCATTAAGCACTGGCGAAGTCAGCGGTTCGACGGCATACACTTTCACGCTTGGCTTCTTCTCCTTGAGATACTTTGCTATGCCTGTCACTGTGCCACCAGTGCCTACTCCTGCTACGAATATATCTACCTCGCCATCAGTATCTTCCCATATTTCCGGACCTGTGCTGGCATAATGCTTAGCAGGATTGGCAGGATTCTCAAACTGCTGGAGAATGACACTTCCCGGAATGGAGTCACGCAGTGCCTCTGCTGCCTTGATGGCGCCTGGCATTCCGTCCTTGCCGCTTGTCAGTCTTACCTCTGCTCCGTAAGCTTTTACGAGGTTACGACGCTCTACTGACATAGTTTCTGGCATGGTGAGGATAAGGTGATAGCCCTTCACAGCGCTGACAAGAGCAAGTCCTACACCGGTATTTCCTGATGTTGGCTCGATGATAGTCGCGCCTGGCTTGAGTATTCCCTTCTGCTCTGCGTCCTCTATCATAGCGAGGGCTACGCGATCCTTCACCGAACCGCCAGGATTAAAAAACTCCACCTTTGCTATGACAGGGTTGTCAAGATTCTTTGACTCAGAGAATTTGTTGAGTTCGAGGAGTGGTGTCTTTCCCACCAGTTCCGTAAGTTGTCTTGCGATCTTTGCCATAATGATTTCTTTTTTTTATTATTACCGTTTGTTATTGTTTCTGTTTGCTGTTGTGTCGAAGATTCATACGAAAGAAACAAGGCTTTTCATTCACATTGCAGTGACCGTCTCTTATTTCTTTTTGCAAAAGTACAACTTATAGTTAGATTATCCAAGCAAATCAATGATAATCAGAAAATATAACTGTCATATCGCTTTTTCTGGAATATTATTCCACGCAAAGCCTCTTTCTATGGACTATTGTCCTGATTGCCGGAGGAGAATAACAACAAAACGAGAAACTATTTTGTTGGCTCGTTGTTTTGTTGGCTGGTTGTTTCGTTGATAGTCAAACTACAAGCGGTTTCTACAAACAACGAGACAACATTATTAAGGTACTGTCTTCCAGACAGCTCTCCCATATATGTTTATAATCCCGAGACTTCGTCCCGGGTTACTCTCGCTTCGCTCGATACTGTCTTCCAGACAGACAACAAAAGTACCATACAACTAAACAACAAAACAACCACACAACTAAACAACAAAACAACCACACAACTAAACAACAAAACAACTAAACAACAAAACAACAAAAAAAAGGTTGCGGAAAAAAGGCTATGAAGTTACAAAATGAAAGCATAGATATTGCGAGGTAAAAGCTATGCTTTTGCGATGCAATATCTATGCTTTTAGGGGCTAATATCTATGCTTTTAGCCAGAGAGGGCTATTTTACCGCTTTCTGCTTTTTTCTATAAGTAAAAACGGCAAAAAAGTTACGATCTGTTACTTTTTCGGGTTTCGGCACATGGCACGCCACTTGGTCAAAACCAATATGTGACAGGGAATGACATCAATGGAGAAACACAAAATAAAAACCAGATGACAATATCATCGTTCGTGTCTGACATTTATATTTCTTCCATGATGAGCAGGCTGCTATGCACCTGCTGTGCCGGAAACCTGAACCTCTATTTATACGAGATGGGCGATGAGGTCCTCACGGTCACCGGCGAGCATGTCGATGACAGGAATCTCCACCATAGTGTAGCAACCAGGCTGCTGACGCATTGATGCACGTGCCACATTGACGAGCACCTGGGCGGTGAGGGCAGGATTGTTTATCTTCATGTTGAACTCGAAGAGCTGGTTGTGTGTCTTTCCGCTTACGCCCTTGCGGGTGAGGTTTACGCCGTGACCCACGTCATTGAGGGCATCTACGCTCTCCACCTGGAACACATGTGTCTCATCATTAGCGAAATATGGGTCTGCCTTGATAGCCTTTGTCACCTCAGCGAGGTCAGCGCCATCCTCCAGTTCCACATATACCATACGGCGATGGATTCCTTCACCCACCGGAATAGTCATGGAGAGAGCGTCCTTCACGCCAGCCTTTGAGCGCACGCAGACAGAGTGTCCCATGGAGCGGCCTGGTCCGAAGTTGGTGTAAGACAAGCCCTTAGGAGCGAGGCTCTGCATCAATGTGCGGACGATGGAGTCGGAACCTGGATCCCATCCTGCTGATATTACAGCCACGGCACCATGCTCCTTTGCCACTGGCATGAGGGCAGCGCGGTAATCCACGATGGATGTGTGGATATCGAATGAGTCAACGGTATTGATTCCCATAGCGAGATACTTCTTGGCGTATTCCTCGCAGGAGCGTGTAGGAGTAGCAAGGATAGCTACGTCCACGTCCTTCAATTCGGTAATATCCTTTACCACATCATATTGTTGGAGTTCTACAGGCTTGTTTTCAGCACCATTACGACGAACCACACCAGCTATTTCAAAATCCTCAGAAGCCTCAAGAGCCTCAATGGCATACTTGCCTATATTGCCGTAACCTACTACGGCTGCACGAATCTTTTTCATTTTATTATGTTGTTAGTATTTTAATTTGCGGTGCAAAGGTACAAAAAAAATAACAAACCATCATTTCTTTTGTCGCGAAATTATGTTATCGTTCCGAAAGAAATGACGATTTGTTATTTTCAAGCCTTACAACAAGGCATATTGTAAAACTTTTTCCTTATTTCAATGCAAAACTTTCACAATTGTAAGTTCAACACTTCGCATAATGCATAGTGAATTATGCATTATGAATTAAGAATTATGAATTGTGAATTATGCATTATGAATTATGAATTAAGCATTATGCATTATGAATTAGAATCTCCCTCCTCCTTCTTCTTGGCGAGGTATTCAGGGAGCGACATGCCAGCCTGGTCGAAGAGATCCTGGAGAGGAGGCACGCTCTTCATCAGTCCACTGAGAAAATTAGCAGTGGAACCAGTGCCGTTTTCACCCTTGCCGGAATCCCAGACAGTGACCTTGTCGATGTTGATTCCCTTGATAGCCTCCACCTGAGTCTTGACGAGCTCTGGGAGTTTCTCCAGGAGAAGGAGCGTGTAAGCCTTTGTGGCATCGCCACCGGCTGCCTGAATCATCTTGTCGTAACCCTGTGCCTGCTTGTTGAGGATTTCGAAAAGACCACGCGCTTCTGCCTCCATCTTGGCAAACTGAGCATCTGCTTCGCCTCGTGCATTGACGCGAACTTTCTCTGCTTCAGCCTCTGCCTCGATGATCTTACGCTTCTTCTCAATCTCCTGAGATACAAGGACATTGGCAGACTGAGTGGCGCGCTCACGCTGTGCACGTGCCTCTTCCGCCTTTTCCTCAGCAGAGTAAGCCTCTTCGAGTGCCTTAGCTGATGCCACTTTCTCGGCTGCGATAGCCTTGCGCTGTGCTTCTGCCTCGCGCTCACGACGGTCAGCATCTGAATTTGCTATCTGCACCTTTGCCTCATTCTCACCCTGCACGGCCTGCGCATTAGCCTCGGCAGTACGGATACGTGTCTCCCGGTTAGCCTCTGCTTTACCGATTTCACCAATCTTCTCCTGCTCTGCCACGCGCACTTTTGCCTCGTTGATGGCCTTTGCGGCTGCCTCCTGACCGAGAGCTTCGATATATCCAGACTCGTCATTGATGTCAGTGACGTTGACATTGATGAGTCGGAGACCTATTTTCTTGAGTTCCACCTCTACATTGCTGGATATTGCATCCAGGAATTTGTCACGGTCACAATTCAGTTCCTCAATGCTCATGGTGGCGATAACGAGACGCAACTGACCGAAGAGGATGTCGCGTGCAAGCTCCTGTATCTGTCCGGCAGTGAGACCGAGAAGTCGCTCTGCTGCCGCTGTCATGCTCTCTTCATCGGTAGAAATACCGACTGTGAAGCGACAAGGCACATCTACACGGATGTTCTGACGGGAAAGGGCATTGGTAAGATTGGCGTCAATGCTGATAGGAGTAAGCGAGAGATATGCGTAATCCTGGATGATAGGGAGCACGAAAGCGCCTCCACCATGCACACATTTTGCTGATTTCTTTGAACTACTGCTGCCATAGATGACAAGAATCTTGTCGGATGGACAGCGACGATAACGATTGATAAGGGCTGCAAAGAGCACTACTACGACTACTACTGCTGCTACGATTACTGTCATTTCATTCATTGTTGGGTTTGGGTTTTAGGTTTGTTGGGTTTGGGTTTTAGGTTGTTAGTTGTTGTTAACTGCCGTAAAAGCGGCAGACGCTGTGGCTTGCTTATTGCGGAACTACGCACACTGTGCTTCCTTCCACTGCTTCTACCTTCACTTTTGCTCCGGTAGGGATTTCATCACCATTGGAAATGGCGTCAAGCTCATGGATGCTGCCATTGATGCTTATCTGTATCTTTCCCTTTCCTTTGCCTTTTTCCGGGATGCGGAGATAGACATCAGCGGTCTTTCCCACGCAGTCCGCTATCTTGTAGGCACCGTTCGACTCCAGTTTCTGCAGTTTCCTGCGCATGAAGACATAGGCATAAGCGAATGCCAAGCCTATTACTATAGCGACGAAATAGAGCAATGCCTTGCTGGAAATGTCGTTGGCGAAACTTACTCCTGCCCATCCGAAACCGACAAAGAAATTCACAAGCGAGCGAATGGAGAAAAGGCTGAGACCGCCTCCCACATCCATTGTGTCGCCATCTGCAATATCGAGGTCCATAGCATCGTGGGCATCCATGCCTATAAGGGTGAGGATAGCCTGGACTGCAAAGACCGCTGAACTAATAATTGCACAGCCCCAAAACACTTGCATCGTGGGGTCTAATGCGAGATACCATTCTTGCATAGGATTTAGTTATTTGATTGTTATTTATGATAATGATGTCCTTGATGGGCGAGGGCTGGTGGTCGGGCGTGTGATATCCTACGGTAAAAGCCGTTGGCACAGGGGCTCCATCTGCTGAAATGATTCTGAAAGCCGTTGGCACAGGGGCTATCGTTGCTGGGATGCTAATGAAAAAAGTCGCTGATACTGTGGCTTTTGCTGAGATTCCACACATCCGACTACCAGACTTACGTATCCATTTCGGAACTAATTCTTGAACGAATGGATAGGAGCTGGTATTCTTCCTCCCCTATCTACAAAGCGGTTGCACGCAAATGTATTGACCGGCATGATAGGAGCATAGCCCAAAAGGCCGCCAAACTCCACGGTGTCACCCACCTTCTTGCCGATGACAGGAATGATGCGGACCGCTGTTGTCTTCTGGTTTACCATGCCTATAGCCGACTCATCCGCGATGATACCAGCGATAGTAGTGGCTGATGTATCACCAGGAATGGCTATCATGTCCAGTCCTACGGAGCATACGCAGGTCATTGCCTCCAGTTTCTCGATGGTGAGAGCACCAATCTTCACTGCATCTATCATGCCCTGGTCTTCTGAAACCGGGATGAAAGCACCGGAAAGTCCGCCCACATACGAACTTGCCATTACGCCGCCTTTCTTCACTTGGTCATTGAGCATAGCGAGGGCAGCCGTAGTTCCTGGTGCTCCAGCATATTCCACTCCCATACAATGCAGGATATCAGCGACGCTATCACCTACAGCTGGAGTTGGAGCAAGAGAGAGATCGATGATGCCGAAAGGAATGCCGAGACGTGCAGAAGCCTCCTGTGCCACCAGTTGACCTACGCGAGTAATCTTGAATGCCGTCTTCTTGATGGTCTCAGAGAGGGTCTCGAAGTTGGCAAGACCACCATCGGCAAACTTGTCCATCTGCTCAAGAGCACACTTTACCACGCCTGGTCCTGAAACGCCCACATTGATGATAGCCTCCGCCTCGCTCACTCCGTGAAAGGCACCTGCCATAAATGGATTGTCGTCAGGAGCATTGCAGAGCACTACAAGCTTAGCGCAACCCAATGAATCTGAATCCTTTGTGGCTTCAGCTGTCTGCTTGATGATGTCGCCCATGAGGCGCACTGCGTCCATATTGATGCCAGTCTTTGTGGAACCGACATTGACACTGGAGCAGATAAAGTCAGTGCAAGCAAGGGCTTGAGGGATAGAGCGGATGAGGAGTTCATCGCTTTTTGTCATTCCTTTGCTCACCACAGCAGAGTAACCACCGAGGAAATTGACTCCAACCTCCTTGGCTGCCTTGTCCAATGTCTTGGCTATCTGGACGTAATCTCCTGGTATTCTGCAACATGCTGCTCCTACAAGGGAGATAGGAGTGATGCTGATGCGCTTATTGACGATAGGAATAGCAAACTCGCGGCTTATCTCTTCACCTGTCTTTACAAGGTCTTTGGCGAGAGTAGTTATCTTGTTGTAAATCTTTTCGCACGTCACGTCCAATGACTTATCGGCACAGTCGAGCAGACTGATGCCCATAGTAATGGTGCGCACATCAAGATTTTCCTGCTCGATCATCTTGTTGGTTTCGAGCACTTCTGATATATTTATCATAGAATATCCTTGATTAAAGTTTGTATTAAGTATGTAATCAGAATTTTTTTTATAATAATGAAAAGCATTTCAATTTTCTATTCATTATCTAAAAGCTATTGATTACCTACTGATATAAAGACGAAATGCTGGAATTTCTGCCCTTATATAACGAATTAAAACATACAGTCAGACACACCTTAGATGCGGTGCATCTTGTCAAAAATATCCTCCAACTGGCATTTTACCTGCACTCCGAGATCACCGCCGATGTTGGCAAGCTCTGAAGCCACTTCGTCGAAGGCCTTATTGCATCGGGTCATATCGACGATCATCATCATATTGAAGTACTCCTGCACAATGGTCTGTGAGATGTCAAGGATGTTTATCTGACTATCAGCCAGATATGAACATACTTTGGCAATGATACCTACCGTATCCTTACCTACTACTGTGATAATTGCTCTTGTCATAGTTATTTGTTTTTTGGGTTGTTTCTATATATAGTAAGTATGCAGTCAAATCTGTTTTTACGTTCTTGACCGACCACTTATGATGGTTTTCACTTGCTCATAGCCACGCAGACCTTGTTCTGGAAAGCCTTTGCATGGGCAGCACGAAGCACTCCCTGATTGATGATACAGAAGGCGAGCATGTGTCCATTGGCAGCTTTCACGTAGCCTGCAAGGCTGCTTATGCCAGAGAGAGTGCCTGTCTTGGCATGCACATTACGCGCTGCTGAAGTGCCTTTCATACGCTTTTCGAGAGTGCCATCCACTCCTGCCACCGGCAATGCTGAGTAGATATGATTGAATATGGTGCTATTCACGTAAGCATAGCGCAGGAAAGCAATCTCAAGTTCGGCAGAAAGATAATTGTAGAGCGAGAGTCCGGAACCGTCAGCTATACGATAATTCGCTGGATTGAGGTGCATCTTGCGCATCAGATTCTGCGTAACCTTCCTTGCTCCAGATGCTTTTGCTGGCAGACTATACGTGGCAGCTGTCTGATAAAACATGCTTTCTGCATAAAGATTATCGCTGTCCTTCATCATCTTCACCAATATCTGGTCGATGGAATGCGAACGTGTGCAAGCCAATTTGCATGACGGTGGAGCCGTTTTCTCACCTATCACACCATCAAAAACGATACCAGCCTTCTCCAGTTCTGTCAGAAACTGGTCCATAAGTCTGTCCTTACGGGAGTAGAGAGTGGGCGTCAACACCGGATTATCATCATCCCAACACCAGCCTTCACCTAAGAGATCACGGTCTTTCATCGACTTGTCTGCATAGATATTGCCATGTATCGAGTCGATGCCCAATGACTTTAGTGACTCTACAAAGGCGAGAATATCGTCACGATTAAATCTTGGATCCATGCCACCGACAAGATATACGTCGCCATTTAGAGTGCGAATAGAGTCTATTACCTCTCCATTGTATCGCAGGCGTGTCTTGAATTGGTAGGAACCACCAAGCTTATCGAGGGCTGTAATCGCCGTTATCAGTTTCATGGTAGATGCAGGTCGCATGGTCTGACGATGGTTATGGGTGAACAACACCGAGTCTGAAGTGAGATCATAGACCATCATTCCCAACTGCGACTGATTGAGAAAATCACTTTTCTCGATTATAGTCGTAAGATGACACTGCAGTGATTGCGGCCACGGAAGCGAGTCATTAGGAATGGTATCAGTGATTTCTGCCGCCAAAGAGTCTGCTATCACGTCAGTAATCGTATCTGAAACCAATGTGTCTGCTTCGACTACGATAAGGCTATCAGCATTATTTCGTCCCTGAATGGATAGAGATGCCAGCAATAGAATCATCAATATGGCGAGCTTACGCGCGTACATATATATATATAGTGCTGGAGTTGCCATGCAAGGACTATGATAAAGCGCCCTTTTCATCTGCCATTGACTTTTCTGTGGAGACCACAAAGAAGCGTTGGAGCTATGATAAAGCGCCCTTTTCATCTGCCGTTGACTTTTCAGTGGAGACCACAAAGAAGCGTTTGAGCTATGATAAAGCGCCCTTTTCATCTGCCGTTGACGGAGTGGAAGCGTCAGCCAATGAAGGCTGGCGCTGGGATTTGGGATAGATTTCTTGGATATGTATTTGGTGTATTTATTCAATATCTTTCCTTTCTTGCTTTATTTATGTGGATAATCAGTGGTGAAGTGAAGACCACGGCATTCCTTTCTCTCGATGGCAAAGCGAGTGATGAGGTAAGCCACATTTATCATATTGCGGAGCTCGCAGATATCCTTTGTAGCCTTTACACGCTTGAAGAGTTGTTCGGTTTCTTCGTAAAGAACGTCCAGACGGGTCCATGCTCGGCGCAGACGGAGGTTTGAACGCACGATGCCTACATAGTTTGACATGATCTGTCCCACCTCTTTCACGCTCTGGGTGATAAGCACTTTCTCCTCATTTGTCATGGTTCCTTCATCATTCCATTCAGGAACAAGAGTGTTGAAGTCATATTCATCCACGTGTTCGAGGGAATGACGTGCAGCTGTTTCGGCATAGACGACAGCCTCAATGAGCGAGTTGGAGGCAAGACGGTTGCCACCATGCAGACCGGTACATGAGCATTCACCGATAGCATAGAGCCTTTTGATGCTGGAACATCCATTCAAGTCCACCTTGATGCCACCGCACATGTAGTGTGCTGCCGGGCGAACAGGAATGTAATCCTTAGTGATGTCGATGCCAAGGGTAAGACATTTCTGATAGATATTTGGGAAATGATGGCGTGTTTCAGCAGGATCCTTGTGCGTAACGTCGAGACAAACGTGGTCAATACCATGCTTTTTCATCTCCTTATCAATGGCACGAGCCACAATATCACGCGGTGCAAGACTGAGACGCTTATCATATTTCTCCATGAAAGATTCGCCATTAGGCAAGCGAAGGATGCCTCCGTAGCCACGCATTGCCTCAGTAATTAGGAAAGCAGGATGCGTTTCACCCGGTGAATACAATGCTGTAGGGTGGAACTGTACGAACTCCATGTCGGCAACAGTGCCCTTAGCACGATATACCATCGCCTCTCCGTCGCCTGTGGCAATGATAGGATTGGTAGTAGTCTGATAGACAGCACCACATCCTCCGGTACACATCAGTGTCACTTTGGAAAGATATGTATCTACTTTCTGTGTCTCAGGATTGAGCACATAGGCTCCATAACACTGTATATCCTTGCTTCTTCTGGTCACGGTAACGCCGAGATGATGCTGAGTAATGATTTCCACAGCGAAATGATTCTCCTTCACTTCGATGTCAGGATTGCTCTTTATGGCTGCGATAAGTCCGCGCTGAATCTCAGCACCGGTGTCATCAGCATGATGAAGTATGCGGAATTCAGAGTGTCCTCCCTCGCGATGGAGGTCAAACTGTCCGTCTTCCTGCCTGTCAAAGTTGACGCCCCACTCCACCAATTCCTTGATTTGAGACGGTGCCATGCGAACTACTTGCTCCACAGCAGCACGGTCTGATATGAAGTCACCAGCAATCATGGTGTCTTCTATGTGCTTCTCGAAGTTGTCAACAATCAGGTTCGTCACCGACGCCACACCGCCTTGAGCGAAAGAGGTGTTAGCTTCATCCAGTGCCGTCTTACAAATAAGGCAGACTTTTCCTTTCTTTGCTCTTGCTATTTTGAGAGCATAACTCATACCAGCCACTCCTGCGCCGATGATGAGGAAATCATATTTGTAAATCATATTATTATGTTGTTATGTTGTTTTTTTGTTTCTTATTCTTGGGATATCCGCCGGTAACGCGGCGGACACAGTGGCAAGGGGGAGGGATTGCGCCCTATCTTGGCAGAGGGAACGACGCTATCTTGTTGGCAGCGTTGCGCCCTATCTTGTCAGAGAGAACTTCATGGAAAGTCCGAAATCCTGCGTTGTGGTAGGATAACTGCTGGAAGAAAGCAGCGGAGTATTCGTCTGACAATTGTAATAGAAGCTCATTGTGAGCAATCGAGAGAGAGTATAGTCAGCCATTAAGCTAAGCTTTAATGCCTTATTACCACTGCTTGCATTCGATGACACCGTAGCTATATCGCGCGTTATCGCCGCTTGATTGCGCAGACTAAAGTCGAATCGCAGATTCAAATCATGATTGAAAGAATTCTTCTTATTAGTCTTTGCCTTGGCTTTGCTGTCATTATCATCGCCAGCCCCTCTACTATTATTTCTTCCTTTCACTGTCCTTGACTTTGTTCCGGTGAAGAAATTGAAGTCATTTATCTTATATCCCAATCCGAGCACCCAGTCATTTGACGTTGTCTCATTGAGCTGTACGCTCGTCATAGAGAGGTTGAGGACACGCGTTTTGCGGTATTCCATCTTGACAGTCATATTATTCTTGAGTGTCACATCAATGCCAAGGAGTGGTGAGAACGACTCATTGATGCTGACTTGTGACACATTAAACATACTGCTTGGACGCGGAATGGCAATACCCTGCGTATTATCCACGATGAAACCGCAGTCTCCCATATACTCCATGAATGACGTAAAGGAACTGTAAGAGCCGACAGCATAGATGCTCTTGTAAGAATGATTGATGCTGACACTCTTGAATTTGTCCTGGAACCACGTGAGCTGACTGAGTCCATTGTATCTTATAGTCCAGTTAGGGAGAAGTTTTGGCAGTGCAGGGAATATGCTATTAGTTCCCATTCCTGTGTAAGCCTTGAGGAAAGCAGGCACCATCACGTCAGCACTATACTTATCCACTCCCGCTTCATAGGTCTTTCCGTCAGTTCCTACGAGCGTGCTTGCGAATTTCTTTCCTTCAAATTCCGTACCACGAGGATACTTTGCATCCACATATTGCGACTCAACGATGGCCTTATATCCATCCAATGACTTGCAGAACTTTTCGAAAGTGGCAGACTTATATCCATTATTAGCATTGCCCATACCCTCGAATGCCGACTTGACAGAGATGGTAGTCATGGTGAAAGTGCCACTGAGGGAAGTAGGATTGCCTTGATACATATACTGTATAGACTTGCCTTTAGTCTCTGTACGCACTGCATTGAGATCGATTTTGAGATTACGTATCGGCTCAAGAGTAGCTGTCAACTTGAAATCGCGAGTGTGATTAGTGGTCACAGGGGTAGCTACAGCCTCATCATTGAGCAGCCAATGGTTTTCCAAAGCCTTGTCAACGTATGAATCTCCTACAAATCCGAAGGCGAAATCAAGACCTGGAGCGAAAGCGTCCGCTATCTTCTTCTGACCAAAGGCGTCGCCTACAGAAGGCATAAAGCCTGGCAATGACATGGAGTATTGGTCGCGATAGGACACTCCGACATTGCGCACCATCATGAGGAAGCGTGACACTGACTGCGCTGTGCGGTACCAACTCTTATTATCGAGTGGCTCTTTTGCAAGCACAGAGACCTTGATTTTGACTGTGGAATCAGCGCGATTAAAGACCTTAATCTTATTATCGTCCACCACTTTATACTTAATGTCGATGAGTTTACCGTCGGCATTGCGTGCTGAAACGATGAGTCTTCTGGTCTTTTTGCCGTGCGACAAGATGATGGCAGTATCAGCCTTGATGGATATTTCCCTTTCGAAAGCCTTGCTATTCTTAGGCAAAGCCTTCTTCGCCTTGTCGTCTTTATCTTCCTTATTCTTATTCTGAGTCTTTGCAGGCTTAGGCTGATTTCTCCTTATAGCCTTCTTGAATCGGTCGTTAGCCTTCTTGAGGAACGGCACATGAGCATAGAGTTTCTCCATATCGAATGTGCCATTGAGGTTTACGAGTCGGTTCATTCCGATGGTATTGCCGAGCGAAGTGCCGTCTTCGAGGTCAGTGCCTCGCTGCCAATTATAAGAAGACTGATACTTGACATCAGCTGTTACCCAGTTGAAGATAGGGATAAGATTGAGCGGCAACTGATAAGACGCCGTCACGCTCTGCTGATAATCGAGCGGAGTACCTAAGTTCTTGATACTTGTCCAGACAGAGTCTTTCCACGCCTCGTATCGGTCAGGGTATAGTTCCTTATTGATTTGAGTATAAGGTTCTTCGATTTCGGCATGAGTAGCGCTTTGGAAACTGAATCTAAGATTGCGGGTGAGATCCCAACGAAGCTGAAATTCTCTATTCCAAAGGAACTGTGAAGAGAACGTAGCAGGAATGGAATTACTATTTCCGAGGTCCTCAAGGTCACGCTCCTGCAACTCATAATAGTTACGGGTCATTTCGGTATTGAAGCCTATATTCTGCGGAAGCCAGTTGAGTCCGAACTTCTTTAGTATGTCATAATACTTTGATTTGCTCTTTATCTTCTTGAAAGGCTCAATCGGCTTATATACAGGTGTCCAAGAATAAGCCATGCTTCCGCGCCAGTTGTCCTCATTCTCATAGACGGTAGTCTCGCCATCTGTATGTGTATGTGAATGGCTATATGAGAATGTGAAGTTAGCTGGATCGTAAGGCATAGGGTGACGCTTGGTGGCGATACCTACCTTAACACCGGACAATGAGAAGTTCTTTGTCACGTTCTTCATCACCGCGATGCTCTCGATAGAGTCTCTCTCGTGCTTGTCGGCAGCGGCATCGAGGGCGTCATCGAGTCGCATATCAGTGTCGAGCGGATTGTATTTAGGCGAAGTACGCTCACGAGTAATGCTGTAATACAATGGCACCTGAACCTTAGCTTTATCAGGGAAGAACTTACCAAGCTCAAGATTGGTGGTGAAACTGTAAGTGGCATAGTTGTCAGTGGAGCGAGATGCTACGCTTTCTTCGAGTCCTCCGAATCCTTCGCTGACGTATTTGCCTGTGGCATTGATGCTTCCAAGGTCAGAAAGCTGTACATTGAGATTGCCTTGTGCAGCCCATCCGCCAGTATTCTCAGGGTCGAGGAGTCTCATTTCATTGACCCAAACCTCTCCGCTCTTCTGACTACCGGACAGATTTCTTACACCAATAATCATGGTCTTTACCTCTCCGAGCGTAGGATTACCGAGAATGGTAATCTTATTCTTCGGATTGTCATCGTCATAAGCGGTAAATTCCACGTTGTAAGACGCTCTTCCCTCAGCCTTAGCCATGTTACGAGCCTTCTTAATGGCAGTAAACAGAGCAAGACGAATATTGAGCATATTCTCTTCAGGCCATACTTTCTTACAGTCAGCGAGGGAATAAGTGCTGTATTTCGTGCCTTCCGGCGCAGGAGTGAGCTTCAATGGTATCTCATACTCATAGTAATTGCTCTTATAGTCGGAACCAAGACGAACGAAAAGCGCAAGCTGATCGTCCTTGAGATTAGTGGTATTATGCTCTAAAGCGTTGGCATGCACGAACATCTGAAGGCGCTTATACTGTCTCACATCGAGCGTCATGTTCTTATATACCGCCTTTGCCTCGCCAGTGGAGAGATTATTTACCACGATGTCCATAGACTGTTCGTTCTGCTCTCTGAGCTGTGGCTGTGACGGATCGACTACTCTTGAGATGCCAGGAGGCAAGACATAGTTGACAGGAAGCTTATCATTATTCTCCTCAATATTTACAGCGCTGACGTTTATAGTACCGGTATTGGCGGCAGAAGGGTTAAGATTCTGCTCATAAACGCGCCACTCTCCTCTTACGAGGTCAAGGCTTGCGAAGCGGAGAACGATAGGATTCTCAAAATTAGTCATAAACATACGCATG
Organism: uncultured Prevotella sp.; assembly: GCA_900548195.1. Taxonomy (GTDB): domain Bacteria; phylum Bacteroidota; class Bacteroidia; order Bacteroidales; family Bacteroidaceae; genus Prevotella. The sequence goes on along the minus strand of URJQ01000017.1, from coordinate 5,848 downwards.
AAACGTATGCTGGTGAAGTCAGAGATATTGCCAAATCGCTGGCGTCCCTGACCGTCAGGTGTCTTCAAAGGTATGCGGAACAGATACCATGTAGCCTCTTCCGTCTTGCCATTACGCAGTCCTACGGAAGCCACACGCTTATCGACGATGAAGTTTTTGCCCACTTCAAGGTCTTCATCGCGCACAGACACCTTGTACTGATAATATTTCTCAGTCTCGTTGAGGGTATAATCCTGATTGATATCCTCCACGTCCGGTGTTGTCTTGTATGATGTATCGTAACGCTCTGAGCGTGTCTCGCTGTCGGGAGAGTTGCCCTGCGGATTGTTGATATACTTGTAACGATCGAGGATAGACGCCTGCATACGATCCCATTTGTCTCCTCTGAAATAGACATAGTTATCATTTGCCGGGTCAGCATAGATGGAATCAAATATCTGAGGTTCCACCTTTGCCCTTGCAGTCTCGATGAAAGGCTGATAACTCTCGAAGGTCTGCTCCTCATCATCGGTGAGACCATTGAGTCCTACGTCCTGCTTAGCTCTTGAGCCACTGGACGTTGCGAAAGCATAAGTGACCATACTCTGCTGTGGAACCTTGCCCCACTGGGTGAAAGTGTATTGGTCTTTTCCATCCACAGACATTCCACTCTCATAGAATTTCTTTCCATCATGGAGAATATCCTCTGACATTTCGCCGAGATTGAAGTAGAGGTCGCCGCCATACTGGGATGCCTTACCCTCACGACGAGTGTAGATGAATGGGTCGAGCATCCAGAATTCGATGTACTCAATGTTTGCAGCCTCAAAGTCAGGGCTGTCTAACTTGCGCATCATACCGCCCCATGAGTCCTGCGGACGTTCGAGAAGTCCCTTGGAAGTGAGGTTAGGAGAGAAGTTATAAGGTCCTCTTTCTGCTGGATAATAAGCGAGATTGAGGATATTCAGCGTATTGACAGCGCCCTCTCCATAGGATGAAAGGTCACGATTAGGATAGACCTCACGGGCATAAACCTCACGCACGTAGTGATTGGAGAGCTGTTCGAGGTCGCCCTTGATGTGGCTTGGAGTGAGCGTAGAACTGCGTCTGGTGAATAGAGGGTCGATATTATACCACGCCAGACGAGCGCGATGATAACCTCCAGCCAGTGTAGTCTTGTCCCTGGCTTCTGCTGGGAACATGGAAGGGACGCTGGAAATAATCCATGATGACGGTGTGCCTACAGACATAGCCGACTTGGTATTCTCGAAATCATCGAGATAAGAGGCATTGTCCTGCGTGCCGCTTGCCTGTCCTGCTATAAGATGTGCAAACTCAGCATTAAACTGAATATAAGACGGTTGGGAGACATTGAGGAACGGAATCTTGTCCAACATATTGGTAAGCCACTGGCTTTCCTTCTTCCAGTTGAGGTTCAAGCCCCAGATAGTGTTGCTTAGAGGCTCTGATCCCATAGCAACCTTTGTGGTAAGGCTCTGCTCTGACAGATGACGGATGGTACCCGACATCTGGAAATTCTTGCTGAAGTCATACTCCCAATTGAGTCCGAGCATGGTCTTGCGCTGCTGTCCCCAGTCCATGTCGCTTTCGAGTGAGACATTGACAGCCGTTCCTGCGTCGATGATGCTCTGATTGATGATGGTGACGATGCCGGAATAGTAATCCACGGTGTAGTCACTACCCTCAGTGAGTGTCACTCCACCAGCCGTCACCACGACGGAACCTTGCGGCACATTCATCGCTCCGAGTGAAATCTCATTGGCAGAAGCGCCCTTAAACTGTCCCTGAAGTAAGAATTTATCCTTCTCTGCAATCTGCTTAGCCACCGTCTTGGTGGAATCATAAAGTTCGGTATAAGCATATTTTGACGCCTTTTCAGGGTCCACGCCTTTACTTACGAGGAAGTCATAAAGTCCTCTTCCGAAAGGCTCTACCTTAGGAAGGAACACCTGACCATTGCTTACGGTGTAGCCCTCCACGAAGTCGAATGCTCCGTTGGAGTGTACTCTGTTATTATTATCGAGGCGGTCTGCTCCGATAGCCTTGATGATAGTATTGTCCTTTACCTGCGGTTCCGGAATGTAAGTGAGATAGACTCCGGCTGTGTCGCTCTGGAACTTGATGTCGAGGCGGAACTTTTCCTTCTCTACACTGGAAGCGAGATAATAGACATTCTTCATCATCAGCGGCCAGTTGGCTTGCTGAGGATTGTTTGATGTATTCTTCAAAGCCTTGACAAAGAGGGCTTTGCTGACGTCAGTAATATCTGAAGAGAACTCTCCCACCTGATAAGTCACTCCACCGTAAGTATATTCGAATGCCACGGCAAGCACCTGATCGGTCTGCAAAGTAGATTTGAGAGAGACGTAGCCGAGGGCAGAATTGAGCGTATATTCCGTGCTATTGAGCTTGCGTGCCTTCTCCAGTTTCTCGTAATCATTACGTCCCGACTCATTATCGTGGAGCATTTCGAGCACAGTGGAGACCTGATCGATGTCGCGGGCTGCAGAATATGTGGAGACCATATCCGCATATTGGCTGTTGGCATCATTGCTTGGCACAGCGGAAGCGCCTTTTCCTCCCCACATCTGATTGGCAGGCTGACCTTCACCGAGGTCTGCAAGCGCCACGATGTTACGGGTATCATTGGTCTGTCCGGTCTTGTTAGTCACCCAAATCTCGACACGATTGATTTGTATGCCAGTGGTAAGATTTGGCAGATGCTGCATTGCATTATCATAGATATTGCGGAAATACTTGGAGAGGAAGAAGTGACGGTTTTCCTCATAGTCGGCAGCATCTATCTCAAAAGGATTCAACTGCACTCCGCCCTTACTGCTGACGCTCTTGGAGTTTGACTTCTTCTGCGAGAGGACAGTCTGGAGTTTAAGTTTTCCAAACTGCATATCTGTGCGTAATCCGAAGAGAGAAGATGAGCCGGAGATGAGTGAAGAATTGCTTGGGAAGCTGACATTACCAGCCTCCACGAGTTTTATTATCTCATCTTCCTTGCCTTCATACTTCAGTTTCATGTCCTGTTTGTTGAAGTCGAAGGTGGCGTCAGTGTTGTAATTGAGGTTCATATTGACCTTATCGCCCACTTTACCATTGACATTGACATTGATTTTCTCATCGAAATTGATGGCTGTCGTCTTACGGTTACGTATAGGGAGCGACGGATTGTCTATATTCTTGAGCGTTGCACCAAACCTTAATTCTGCCGAACCTTGTGTCTTGATGCGGACACCGCCCGGTCCGAAGATTTTCTCAGCAGGTCCCAAATCGAAGTGCATATCTGAGAAATCAAATTTCTCCTTGCCCTTTGTCACAAAGACTTCCGTATTCTTAGAGCGGAAGAAATTGTTTCGGTTTACCTTTTCCGTCCATTTCAGATACTCTGGGATGGACATAATGACAGGTGCCGCGAGCCATGTATTGCCCATCTTTGAGCCTATCATGTATGAATTGAGAGTGTCATTATACTCTGCTTTCTGCTCTACATTCTCCGGTGCATCGAGGTCTGCCGTTCCACTCTTGAAGTCATCATAAGTGATTGGCGTAGTGCGCTGTATCTTCCAGCGCGGATGCAGGAGACTGTCTGGTATTTCTTCGTCGGCTCGGCTGACTGGTTGTTTTGTTGTCTTGTTGTTTTGTTGTCTTGTTGTTTTGTTGTTTGATTTTTCTTTGTCTTGTTGTTTGGTTGTTTGATTTTTCCTTGTCTTGTCATCCTGAAGGGCGACAGAACCCCATATCATCGTAGGGAGAAGCAGTCCTACCAATGCCAATATGCACACACTCTTTGAGCTCTCCTTCACAGGAAAGAGGGCTCTCATTATCTTCTTTAGGAAATGTGGGTGGGACATAGGGGTGGAGTTGTTTCGTTGTCTTGTTGTTTTGTTGTCTTGTTGTGTGGCAATTTGGCAATTCAGTCGCTTGACAAGTATATCAAATACTTAAATTAGCGAAACAAACAACTAAACGACTAAGCAACCAAACAACAAAACAACAAATTATTTACTTTATCATCTTCAGCGCCATCTTGATGACCATCTCGACAGGAGTGTCAGGATGTGAGCGAAGGATTTCGGTGACTACCTTGGCACTTGGCGCAGGAGAGAAGCCGAGCATGGTGAGAGCTCCGACGGCTTCATCGCGCACTTCGCTCTGCTGTGCGGTAAGCGTTGAGACGCCAGCATTAGCACTTGACTCAAGGTCGGCGATGATGCCGCTTGCCGCCATCTTGTCTCTCAAATCGACGATGATGCGCTGCGCTGTGCGAAGTCCGATACCTTTGACTGACTTCAGCATCTTCTCATTGCCTGAAGAGATGACATTGACCAGTTCGGTAGGCGTAGTGGCAGAGAGAATCATGCGCGCCGTATTGCTTCCGACACCGCTAACGGTGATGAGCATACGATAGAGTTCGCGCTCCTGCTTATTGTAAAAGCCATAGAGAGTATAGGAATCGTCGCGTCCTCCGGTCATGATTGCCTCATGAACGTAGAGCTTCACATCCTTCTTGGTCTGTATAGCGGTGTATGTATTGAGGGATATATTGAGAGCGTAACCCACTCCCGCTGCTTCCACCACAGCGACTGTCGGTGTCACCTCTGTCAGTTCTCCTTTGATGTATTCTATCATGATTCTTTTATTGAAATTATTATCACGCGCACGACACACGCACGTATATACTATATAATAACGAGCGTGCGCGTGGTTTATTATATAAAAGGGGAAAAAATGTTGTCTGGTTGTCTGGTTGTTTTGTTGTTTTGTTGTTTGCATGGCGCAGAAAAAGCCCACAAACACAACCACTGCGCCAACGACTTTTACCGTCGGTTACCAGCAAACGGCAGGAAAAGCAGGGCTCTCATCCCAAGGAAAAAGACACAAAAAAACGGAGTAACCATTACTGGCTCCTTCGTTTCTCAAAATTAACCTAACAAAATTCTATTCTCTAAAACCTATTTATGCTAATCGTCACTTGCTTGTATGTGCATCCTTTGCAATCTATTTACCTTGTCAAAGCTGTTAACCTACGAGTAGTTATGACTACATAAAATTTATCTTTTTACCTAATACTATTACTAATCTATTGCGATTGGAACTTCCATCACGTGGTCTTTACGTTCCGAATCTCTTGAGTCTGCAAGTGCACCTTGACACTTGTTTCGTCATGTAATGTTTACCCTTTGAATAAATCTTTATTACCTTGTCTGAAAGCCTTTATATCTATTGACGATGCAAAAGTACAAATTGTTTGCGAACACACCAAATATTTTGTAAAGAAAATAATGTCTATAAGTGTATTTTTGACATACATCAACCAAAAAGTAGCGTTTTTTGATAAAATCAAGACAAAACGTCAAAGTATTGCGCATCAGCAATGCGATGCCATTTCATCCGTTTCCCCACCTGCCCACTGCCTTTCCAGAGCAAACAACCTTTTTTCTCTCATTTTGATAACATTTGTGTCAGTTTGCTGGCATTCTGATTTTTTATTATCATAAATGGCTGAAGAATTATCCATCGCACCCTATTGCGGGCTTAAATTTGCGATTCTCGTGATGATTTTGCATTATCCTGATAATCAGATAGTTATAAAATAATTACAAAAATATCTTGAATTTACGGTGCAAAAGCTATGCTTTTAGAGGGTAATAACTATGCTTTTGGAGGGTAAAAGCATAGTTATTACAACGTGAAAGCATAGTTATTAGGTAGGGTGTCCAGTTAGATGTTCCGGAAAACAGAAGCTGAAATCACCCGTTAAGTTGTTAATACAACACTCTGAATTTTAACGTTTTAAGCAACGAAATAGTTCTTTGAAAATTTGCATATCTCATTG
>URJQ01000016.1 GCA_900548195.1 uncultured Prevotella sp. | reverse complement strand
ACTTCCCCACGGCAGTGGGGACTGAGGGGCTATTTATTGCTTGCGAAAGTTGAGTAGAAATAGAACATCAATAACTAATCCACCAACTCTATTCCATCATCAGTGATAATGATGAGACGACGTTTGTAGAGATCGCCAATGGCACGCTTATAGGTCTTTTTGCTGACATGGAACTGCTCACGGATTTCCTCTGCACTACTCTTGTCACCAAGATGACAACGACCGCCACGATATTGGAGATAGCGAAGGAGATACTCTGCAAAGTCTTCTGTGTGCTGACGACCTGCCTGCTGCAGGGCTATATCTATCTTTCCATCGGGACGTACCTTGGAGATATATGCCTCTACACGGTCGCCTGTGTGTAAATCTCTAAACACCTGAGAGTCATAGAGCAAGGCAGCATAGCGATTATTGATGATGGCTTTGAAGCCTAAGTCTGTCTTCTGCCAGATGAGGGCATCGACTTTGTCGCCCACTTTCAGCGTAATCGGCTGGTCATCGACAAGGAGTGGCGCTCCACTCTCATCCACTTCGTATGCTGTACCATCTTCTATGACACGAAGTGAAGACAGATAATGCTCCACTTTCGCTGACGCCACGATGCGGAAACTCTCTTCGTCAAGGTGCACATGGACGATATATGAGCGTCCTTTCACCATGCGCTGCTTCTGCTCACGGAATGGGCAGAAGAGGTCTTTCATCAATCCCCAGTCGAGGAAAGCGCCGTATTCATTCACCCATGCCACTTCGAGGAAGGCGAAATCGCCCACCATTGCCTTTGGTTCGACGGTGGTGGCTATGCGTCGCTCTTCATTATCGAGATAGATGAACACATCTACCTCGTCGCCTATCTCAAGGTCATCAGGTACATATCGTGATGGAAGAAGTATCTTTCCTTCTTCGTCGCCTTCGAGATATACTCCGAAGTCCACTTTCCATGCTGCCTTGAGACGATTTTTCTGTCCTAAAAGGATTTTCTTCATATTATGTTTCTATTTACGAGAATTGAATTGTTTTTTACATGGATTTCCTTTAGATTGCAGGGTCACTGGATTCTGTATTCACAATATTCTCTACTGTTACAGCCTCTTGTTCCTTCTCTATCTGTCCGTCCTTCAGGTGGATGCAACGGTCAGTAATCTGCGAAAGTCCCTCATCATGAGTCACTATGACGAAGGTCTGACCGTATTTGTCGCGCAAGTCGAAGAATAGTCGGTGCAATTCCTCCTTATTATGCGTATCGAGAGAGCCGGATGGCTCGTCTGCAAAGATGACGGCAGGATTGTTTACCAATGCTCTTGCCACAGCGACACGTTGCTTCTCGCCACCTGATAGTTCGGCTGGCTTATGCTCAGCACGGTCTGATAGTCCCATGAAGGCGAGGAGTTCCTCTGCCCTTTCCTTTGCTTCCTTACGCTTCGCTCCGCGGATGAAGGCAGGAATCATCACGTTTTCGAGGGCAGTAAACTCAGGCAACAGTTGGTGAAACTGAAACACGAAACCTATATGCTGATTACGGAAATCAGATATTTTCGACTTTGACAGAGTGCTGACATCCACTCCATCCACTATGACGGTACCGCTATCAGCCTTGTCGAGGGTGCCCATTATCTGCAGGAGAGTGGTCTTTCCTGCTCCGCTTGGACCTACTATACTTACTATCTCTCCCTTATTGATGTGGAGATCTATGCCTTTTAGCACTTCTAAGTTGCCGAAGGATTTTCTTATATTCTTTATTTCTATCATTTTTTTTCTTATTTTTTGGCGCTCTTGGAGGTGAATCGGGCGGTTACGCGCCCGACACGGTGACTTTTTTTTTAATGAAGAATGAAGAATGTAGAATGAAGAATGGCTGACGCCGTTGGGATTCTTGTTTCTTATTCTTGCTTATATCGGGCGATAACGCGGTGGACACATGGGCGACTTGCTATGTGATTACTAATCAATATGCCCGACATTGAGTGGCTGGTTAATGCCTTGAGAGCATATTCTGAATGCTTTCCCAGATGCTTTCCTGCTCATAATGCTGGGTATTGGCAAACGACATCAGGTCGAGATGGTTGCCATACTGGTCAGGGAAGATAATCATCACGTTCTTATATTTATAATAGGTGGTGAGTTCGTCAGGAAGACGCTCCATCGCAGACTTATATGATACGGTGCCTGGACGAGCCGTCACGACGACGAGCATCTGATGTTCTTCCACCTGTGCAGCCAGACTCTTGAAGTCATTCCAATGCTGCATGATGGCATAATCGGCACGAATGCTTGGAAATCTATTACCTAAGAAGGTGCGAATAAGCGATAGCGACTCGTCTCTGCCATGGAAAACGATACGGCATCCGAGCCTTGTAACCATGCGCGATACTCTTTCGAGCCAGCGATAGAATCCAGGCTCATACTCTGCTCTTGAGGGTACTGCGACATGAAACACTCTGATGGTGTTGAGCGGTATGGCGCATCGCGCTATGATAATCTGGCGATTGAGACCATTGAAGAGGCTTTGAGCAAACTGTCCCCAGAAACGTCGCGTGGAATTATCATGGATATGCTGTCCCAATATAATCTCCGAAGCATCATATTCCTTGAAGGCATGCTTTATGCCATTGGCTATATTCGTGGCGAGACGCACCTGTGTCTGCACTTGAACATCAGCAGCAGCGGCTTTCTTCTCTATCTGTTCCAGCAATCGTTGTCCCTCCTGCTGATTGTATGTAGCGTCAAGGTCATCATATACCACATTGAGAGCTATCAGTCCTCTACTGAGTTTCTCATTGCGCATCAGCATAGCCATGTTAAGCAATGTGTCGCAAGTCTCAGGATATTTCACTGGTATCAGTATCTTTTCATCATCAGCTTTGCCATCATCCTCTGGCATCTTGCGCTGTGATTTCTCCTTTAATACTATGGTTCTGGAGGCATAATCCGTCACTACAGTGGAGATAATGCAGGTGAAGAGTATCATTATCACGACAGCATTGAGTGCTTCGTCACCGAGAAGATGCTGTCCTGGCGCTATTTCCAGATTGACGCCTACCATCACCAAGGCTATCGCACCAGCAGCATGAGCCGATGTCATGCCAAACATCAGATTGCCTTCGTGCACGCTACGATGGAAAAAGAAACTGGTAAGGAAGGCTGCAATGGCTTTTCCCAGCGTGCCGAAGATACCGATGCACGCCACTACCAATATGGTATTTCCCCCTTCGAGCAGCAATCCCGCATTGATCAGCATACCAACACCTATAAGAAAATAGGGAATAAAGATGGCATTGCCGATAAACTCAATGCGATTCATCAGTGGCGAGATGTTAGGGATAAAGCGATTGAGCACCAATCCGGAGACGAAAGCTCCGAGTATGCCCTCCAATCCTATCAGTTCGCAGGTCGCCGCACTGATAAACATCACTGCAAGCACGAAGATATACTGCATCACAGAGTCGGAATATCGTCTGAGAAACCAGCGCGTCATGTGGCGTATAAGCCATGTCATTGCTATACACCACACCACGAACTTGACGAAAAACATCACCCAGAAGAGCGTCCCCGTATCGCCGGACATACTTCCCACCAATGCCGCTGTCACCACAAGGGCAATGAGAAGCGACAGCATTGATGCTCCGACGGAGAGCGTCGTCACCGTGCTGCGTTGCAATCCATAGCGCACCACGATAGGATAAGCCACGAGAGTGTTACTCGCCATGATACATCCCAAGAGGAGTGAAGCAAGCGATGGATAGCCCAAATACCAGACGCAGGAGAGGTATGTGAGGATGAAGGGTACGAAACAGGTGAGCAATCCGAAGACGGTCACCTTGCCTAAGTCCTTCTTTAGTCCCTCCATATCCATCTCTATTCCAGCAAGAAACATGATATAGAGCAGACCTACCCTTCCAAAGAGTTCGAAACTGGAGTCTCGCTCCAGGATATTCAGTCCGTAAGGACCTATTACTATACCGGCAAGCACCATGCCAATGATGTGCGGAATACGCAGTTTTCCCATCACGATTGGAGCAATCAGAATGATAAAGAGCACTACGAAAAATATCAAAGTGGGACTGGTTATTGGGAGATATTGTGAGAAATCGAGCATTTTTATTGACGTTAGGCATGAATTATGATGCAAAATTGCAAAAAAAATATCAAAATATCGAAGATTAAGCCGAAAATTTGTACTTTTGCATCGGAATTATACATTTTATGTAATAACAACTAAACAAAAAGAAGAAGAAATGAAAGTAGCAATTGTTGGCGCAAGCGGTGCAGTGGGACAAGAGTTCCTGCGCATCCTCGATGAGAGAAATTTCCCTATGGATGAATTGGTATTATTCGGAAGCAAACGTTCCGCTGGTACTAAATACACATTCAAAGGCAAGGAATACGAGGTCAAACTCTTGCAGCACAACGATGATTTCAAGGACGTGGACATCGCATTCACTTCTGCTGGCGGTGGCACAAGCGAGGAATTCGCTGAGACTATCACTAAGTATGGCGCTGTGATGATCGACAACTCCAGTGCTTTCCGTATGTGTGACGACGTGCCTTTGGTAGTTCCGGAGTGCAATGCTGAGGATGCATTGAACCGTCCTCGCAACATCATCGCTAATCCTAACTGCACTACTATCATGATGGTAGTGGTACTCAAGCCTATTGAGAATCTCTCTCACATCAAGAGAATCCACATCTCAAGCTATCAGAGTGCTTCTGGTGCAGGAGCTGTTGCTATGGCTGAACTCCAGCAGCAGTACAAGGAACTCGTGGAGACTGGCGAGGTGAAGACCATCGAAAAGTTCCCACATCAGTTGGCTTACAACGTAATTCCACAGATTGACAAGATGACTGAGAATGACTACACCAAGGAAGAGATGAAGATGTACAACGAGACACGCAAGATTATGCACAGCGATGTACGCACCAGTGCTACCTGCGTTCGCGTTTCTTCCCTCCGCAGTCACTCTGAGTCTGTATGGGTAGAGACAGAGGCTCCGCTCACAGTGGATCAGGTGCGCAAGGCTCTTGATGCTGCAGAAGGCGTTACCCTCGTCGATGATCCTCAGAACTATGTTTATCCTATGCCACTCGAAAGCGCTGGCAAGGACGACGTGTATGTAGGTCGTATCCGCCAGGATTTGGCTAATGACAATGGTATCACCCTCTGGCTCACTGGTGACCAGATTCGTAAGGGTGCAGCTCTGAATGCTGTTCAGATTGCTGAATATCTCATCAAGGTGGGCAACATAAAGTAATCCACTTTCAGCATAGTCCTTCTTGTCTCCCTATGACCTTAGCATCGGAAGGGTGACAAGGAGGGCTTTTCGTCTTTTTTAAAAAGAAATCTGCAGTCGATTATAATCTTTTCTCTCAGTCAAAAGGAAAGAATGACTGTCCGACAACGGCTTTTCCACAAGGAATGCCAATGTTTTTACACCTTTTTATATTGTATATCAACGATGGTTTCCATCAAAAACAGCCTTTAACCAAGTAGTCTTGAATTACACATTTCTAAATAACATCGACTCACCGAAGGATCTTAGAAAGATTCCGGTGGACCAATTACCCGAGGTATGCCGTGAGCTTCGCGATGATATCGTGAAGGAATTATCGGTCAATCCCGGGCATCTTGCGTCGAGTCTGGGCGTCATCGAACTGACTGTCGCCCTGCATTATGTCTATGACACACCGTATGACAGAATAGTATGGGACGTAGGTCATCAGGCTTACGGACACAAAATATTGACTGGTCGCCGTGATAATTTCTGCACCAACCGCAAGCTTCACGGCATCTGCCCTTTCCCTAACCCTGCAGAAAGTGAATATGACACCTTCACCTGCGGTCATGCTTCCAACAGCATCTCTGCGGCTCTCGGTATGGCTGTCGCTGCACAAAGGGAGCAGGAAATGGCTCGCGAAGGCGATAATGCGAAGGAAATACCTACTCGCCACGTCGTTGCAGTGATAGGCGACGGCGCCATGAGCGGCGGTCTTGCTTTCGAAGGTCTCAACAATGTGAGCTCTTCGCCTAACGACCTGCTTATCATCCTGAATGACAATAATATGTCCATCGACCACTCCGTCGGAGGAATGAAGCAGTATCTGCTCAACCTTACCACCAATGAATCATACAACCATTGGCGTGACAAGGCTGCAAAATGGATGTTCAGCAAGGGCATCCTCAATGACAGCAGGAAGAAAGCGATAATACGGCTCAACAATTCCATAAAGTCTCTCATCAGCGAACAGCAGAATATCTTCGAGGGACTGAACATCCGATACTTCGGTCCGGTCTATGGACATGACGTAAAAGAACTCGTCCGCGTGCTCAATCAACTGAAGAATATGCGCGGTCCGAAACTGCTGCATATCCACACAGTAAAGGGAAAAGGCTACGAACCTGCCGAGCATGCCGCCACCATTTGGCACGCTCCGGGCAAATTCGACCCTGACACAGGCGAGAGAATAAAGGGCAATGAGGAAAACATGCCTCCGAAATTCCAGGACGTATTCGGCGAGACTCTCGTGGAATTGGCAAAGCAAAACCCTAAGATAGTGGGCGTTACGCCTGCCATGCCTACGGGATGCTCGATGAACAAGTTGATGGATGCCATGCCGGAACGTGCCTTTGACGTGGGTATTGCCGAGGGACATGCAGTGACTTTCTCGGGAGGAATGGCAAAAGACGGACTTATACCTTTCTGTAATATCTACAGTGCCTTTGCCCAGCGTTCCTATGATAATATCATTCACGATGTGGCTATACTCGATTTGCCTGTCGTACTATGCCTCGACCGCGCCGGACTGGTAGGTGAAGACGGCGCTACTCACCACGGTGCATTCGATATGGCGGCACTGAGACCGGTGCCTAATCTTACTATCTCTGCCCCTATGAACGAGCATGAACTGCGCCGACTGATGTTTACAGCCCAATTACCAGGCAAGGGTGCTTTCGTGATTCGCTACCCTCGTGGCAGAGGTGTGCTCGTGGATTGGCGTTGTCCGCTGGAAGAAGTGGAGGTAGGAAAAGGCAGAAAACTGTCTGAAGGCGATGATATTGCTATCCTTTCTATCGGCACCGTGGGCAATAATGTGCAGAAAGCTATCTGCAATCTCAACGTCAAGAAGAGCGTAGCCCACTATGATATGCGTTTCCTAAAGCCTCTGGATGAGGACATACTACATGAGGTGGGCAAGAAATTCCGCAATGTAATAACTGTGGAAGACGGTGTGCGCAATGGCGGTATGGGTTCTGCTGTCATGGAATGGTTTGCTGATCATGATTATGACGTACGCGTAAAGCGTCTCGGACTGCCGGATTACTTCGTGGAACACGGCACTGTAGCCCAACTTCAGCACATTGTCGGCATTGATGTCGATGGCATTGTGCAGGCGTTGGAGAAAATGAAGTAAAGTATTTTAGAGCCACCTTTTATCCTCCATGTGGGATGAAGGGTTAACTTATTAGCCTTGAGCCTCAAGATGGCAATCCCTACCCTTTCCTCCACCAGGGGAATTAGAGGGAGGCTACAAACAAATAAATAACAAATGAAAATAGTAATAGCAGGAGCAAGAGTAATAGGTACTTACCTGGCAAAGCTTCTTTCAAGAAACAATGAGGACATCACTCTCATCGATGATGACGAGGATTGCCTCGACAATATCAGCGCAAACTATGATGTGCTGACGCTTCACGACTCTCCTGGCAGCATCAAGGCGATGCAGACAGCTGGAGTGCAGCGTTGCAATCTTTTTATCGCTGTGACTGGCGACCAGCATGTCAACCTCAGTTCCTGTTCTCTTGCCAAGGCTCTCGGCGCTAAACGCACTGTAGCTAAGGTGGAAGACTATGAGTTTGCCGACACTGCTAATGCTGAATATCTCCACCGCATCGGCATTGACTCCATCATCTATCCCGAACTTCTCGGTGCCAAAGACATTATCAATGGCTTGAAGATGTCATGGGTAAGACAGAGATGGGACGTGCATAATGGCGCCCTCGTCATGCTCGGCATTAAGCTACGCGAGTCTGCCACTATCCTCAATCAGCCTCTCAAGGAACTTTGCGGACCGGAAGACCCTTATCATATCGTGGCTATCAAGCGCGGAAACGAGACCATCATCCCTGGCGGTAACGATGAATTGAAACTGCATGACATTGCATTCTTCATGACAAAGCGTAACTTTATCCCGCATATCCGCAAGATTGTGGGTAAGGAAAACTATGCCGACGTCAAGAATGTGATGATGATGGGAGGAGGAAAAATTGCTGTTCGTACCGCTGTCACTCTGCCAGAATATATCAAACTGAAGATAATCGAGAGGGACGCACAGCGCTGCGAGCGACTGAATGACCTGCTCACAGACGCTGACCGCATCATGATAATCAATGGCGACGGACGTGATGTCTCACTTCTGGTGGAGGAAGGCATCAAGAATACTCAGGCTTTCGTTGCCGTAACAGATAATGCGGAGGCTAATATCCTTGCCTGCCTCACTGCCAAGAGAATGGGTGTGCGCAAGACTGTTGCCCTCGTGGAAAACCTCGACTATGTGGATATGGCTGAAAGCCTCGACATTGGTACTATCATCAACAAGAAGGCAATCGCCGCAAGCCACATCTATGAGATGCTCCTTAACGCTGACGTGAGCAATGTCAGATTCCTTATGGCTGCCAATGCCGACATTGCCGAGTTCGTGGCACAGCATGGCTCGAAGGTCACTCGCAAGAAGGTCTATGAGCTTGGTCTGCCTTATGGCATGACTTTCGGTGGTCTTGTGCGCAATGGTGAAGGAATGCTCATCTCCGGTGGCACGCAGATAGAGCCTGGCGACATCGTCGTAGTATTCTGTCACAACGCCGACATGAAGCGAATAGAGAAATTCTTTGTATAAGCAAAGGTCACTGTGCCAGCCGCTTTTAGCATAGGGTTCCACCATGTCCGCCACTGTGCCAGCCGCCTTTAACACCGGTCCCCACTCTGTCCGCTACTGTGCCAGCCGCGTTATCGGCTGGTTTACATTTTAATTCTCATAAAGAAATGAATTTCAAACTGATATGTAAGATCATAGGCTCACTGCTTTTCCTTGAGTCTCTGTTCATGATACTATGTCTCGGCATCTCCGTATGGTATCATGAGGATGACTTGTTTGCCTTCCTCATATCAATATTACTGACACAAGCGACTGGTTTCACCATGAGATGTATCGGTCGCAACGCTGACAACTCCCTTGGTCGCCGCGAGTCTTTCCTCGTAGTCACCCTCGCATGGAGTATCTTCAGCCTCTTCGGTGCGCTGCCATTTATGGTGGGCGGCTACATCACCGACTTCACCAATGCCTACTTTGAGTCCATGTCGGGCTTCACCACCACGGGATGTACCATCATCGACGACGTGGAATGTCTGCCTCATGGCATATTGTTCTGGCGCAGCCTGTCGCAATGGATAGGCGGTTTGGGTATCGTATTCTTCACCATCGCCATTCTCCCGTCAATGGTAGGCGGTTCGGTGAAAGTATTCTCTGCCGAAGCCACAGGTCCTATCAAGACCAAGTTGCACCCCCGTCTGAGCAGTTCGGCAAAGAGCATCTGGACCATCTTCCTCGTTATCACGATAGTATGTGCAGGCACTTTCTATGTTCTCGGCATGAATATCTTCGATAGTGTCAACCATGCCATGACCACACTTGCCACTGGTGGCTTCTCCACCCATAATGCAAGTATAGAATTCTATCATTCCCCAGCAATGGAGTATTGCAGCACTTTCTTCTGCTTTATCTCCGGAGTTAATTTCATTCTGCTCTACAATGCCGTGATAAGGGGAAAAGTGGGCAATCTGTTTCGTAATCCTGAGGTTAAGTTTTATGTAATAGTCATTGCAATCTTCACGGTGTTCATCATGTTTGAACTCGTGCTCAACAATCATTATGCCTACGAACGTGCCTTCCGTTGCGCCATCTATCAGGTGGTGTCATTCATCACCACCACCGGACTCTTCAATGATGATGCCGGTAAGTGGCCTCATGTCACGTGGGTAGTGCTGGCAGTCTGTATGTTTATGGGAGGCTGTGCCGGCAGCACCAGCGGTGGTTTCAAGTCCATCCGTTGCGTCATGCTGCTCAAGATAGTGCGCAATGAGTTTCGTCAGATGCTCCATCCACGTGCCGTATTGCCCCTCAGAATCGGTGAAAACAATGTGCCTATCGATAAGCGCGTCACGCTTCTCGCATTCCTCACCATCTACTGTATCATGTGCATAGTTTGTGCATTCTGCATGATAGCAGCGGGTGTGGACAATACCAACGCCATCACCATCACTCTCTCCACGCTCAGCAACGTAGGCCCTACGCTCGGATTGGAGATTGGTCCTACCATGTCATGGAATCATCTGCCTGACTTTGCCAAATGGATATGCTCATTCCTCATGCTGATGGGACGTCTTGAGATATTCTCTGTCCTCATCATCTTCACCCCAGCTTTCTGGAAAGACAGGTAAAATGTGGTCGTTTTGCGGTCTTTTTGTTTCGCCATTTCGTCATTTTAGCATTAACGACTATTAATGTTTCACAAACAGCTACACTGGGAATGCAGACTTCAAGTCAAATTTTCCAATATTCTAAGCATAAATATTCAAAAGCTTCATTGACTCTTGCAATTCTCAGTTCAGTGATAAAAGCAAGGCTTACAGGCAATAAACCAAGCATTTTCTTTAATATGTAGAATTAGATATTTTATAAGCAAAGACTCTTTATAAGATTATATCATTAAATCATATCAGGAAAAGAGCATTCATGATTCGACAAAGAAAACATTGGATAGATTTACTACGAGGCATTTGCATGATTGCAATTCTCCTTGATTATACAGAAATTTACTACACAGGCATTAACATCATTGATTACAATGTCTATGTAGTAAATGCGCTCACCATTTTCTTTATGCTATCAGGTTACCTTATGTATAAGGAAACAGGCTTTGATTTCAGAAACAAAATGAAATCTATCACTCAAACATTATTGCTCCCCTATTTCATCTTTTCTACTCTCATCTTGTTTCCTAAGAACCTACTACACGGCAACGAAATCAACTTCATGAATATTCTGGAGCAAATAATTCTCGGGCAGGCTTCATGGTTCATTGCATCCCTTTGCATAGCTGAGGTGATTTTTGCTACATCAATATGGATAACTCGTGGAAAAGATATGGCGTTATTCATTGTTTCCATGTTAGGGTTTAGCATATCCATCTACTTATCCCAAGGAAATCAACCTTATCCATGGCAAATAGACAACAGTCTGCAAGCTTTGCTATTTATCTGGATAGGATATACTTATCATAAATATGAAAAAGCTACACAAGTCATCAATCGCATATCATATACATCATTATTGAGTATCCTTCTTATCTGCATCAAAATTTACGAAAAAGCGAATGATGTCAATATGCTGGTATGTCCGATATCCATCAACAACTATCCGGTATTCTTACTGGATATACTAATATGTAGTTTAATGATGGTACAAATTTCTAAAAGACTTCCCCCTTGCAAATGGCTGGAATGGACAGGTTCCCACTCATTAGTTTACTATTTTCTATGTGGAGGTGTGCCACTCATTACAAGTAAAGTATTAGATAAAATAGGCCTAAGTTATAATGGCAACTATCTATACGTGATGGTAGCATTACTCATCGTATATGTTATGACTACCTTCTTTACATGGATCATCTACAGATACTTTCCTTTTACAATAGGAAAGAAATATGGAAAAAACACTTATCATGCACCGAAACGATCAAAAGGAATACCACTAAACGACACAAAGGCCTAATCACCAAACAATATAACCTATAAACTACATAAAAATCTACAAAACATTGCTATATTTATATAAAAATGTGTATCTTTGTCCCCAAATACAAACAAACATAAAAAACTCTATGACCAAAAAAAGTCTTTTACCTTTCTTAATGCTCTTCCTGCATATTGCAGTAATGGCACAAAGCATTGAGACAGATCCGATGGTGGGGGGATTGCAAAAAGAATTGCAGTACAATTTCTCACAGTTGAAAAACCAGCAACCTGCAGGTGCTTATTTCATGAGCCTCCGAATGGCTGATGAGTTCGTGGTAAATATCACAAGTGACTTCGGCGTATCAAGCATCAACGAGCAACATGAGCGCACTGTAACACCACAAGTGCGACTCGGAAGCATGGAATTTGACAATTTCAAATACGTAAACCAAGGCACCAGCGATCCTAACGGACGCAATGCTCGCGGTGTCAACGTGCCTCTCAATGGCAAACCATTGCAAGCCATTCGCGAGGCTATCTGGCAGGAGACCCTCAAGCGCTTCCGCATCGCACAGACCAACTACAACAATGCCAAGAGCCGTAGTATGACGTCTGCCGAAAATGAGGACAAAGCACCTTGCTTCTCTGCTGCTCCGGTGGAGAAATATTATCAGCAGGAACTCCCTGCTTCTGCATATAATGTGGATAAAAAGGGATGGGCTGAGAAACTGAATGCTGTCAGTAAGGTGTTCAAGGAGGACGGTAAACTGGAAAGCGGAAACGCTACTATCACCTTCACTATCATCCGTACATGGTTTGTCAACTCTGAAGGTACGGTGACTGTGCAAAATCGTCAGACCGTGCGCGTGATGCTCAGTGCTTCCATTAAGGCTGTCGATGGTATGTCATGTCCTCTCTTCCAGGATTTCTTCGGCTATACCGACGACCAATTACCTGACCTTAATATACTTATAGCCACAGCACGCGACATGACTAAGCGCTTGCATGCCCTTGCTAATGCTCCTATCGTAGATCCTTATACTGGTCCTGCTATTCTGTCAGGCCCTGCCAGTGGTGTATTCTTCCATGAGATATTCGGTCACCGACTGGAAGGTCACCGTCTGAAGACTGGTGGTGAAACATTCAAGAAAAAGGTCAATGAGCGCGTGCTCCCTGAGAGTTTCAATGTATATTGTGACCCTACCCTATCTACTTATGCCGGCACCATCCTCAACGGACACTACGCTTATGACGACGAAGGCGTAAAGGCAAGACGAGTGGATAATGTGGTAAACGGAGTTTTGAAGAATTTCCTCATGAGCCGTGTGCCTATCGACGGTTTCCCACAGAGTAATGGTCACGGCCGTACTCGTGGTGGCAACGACCCTGTAAGCCGTCAGTCAAACCTCATCGTGGAGACAACGAAGCCTTACACCGAGGCCCAGCTGCGCAAGATGCTCATCGACGAAGCCAAGCGTCAGGGCAAGGAATTCGGTTATTACTTCCGCACCGTGACCAGCGGTTACACCCTTACCGGTGAAGGCAACAGCCTCAACTCATTCAATGTCTCCCCTATCGAGGTCTATAGAGTATTCGTTGACGGCAGGGAAGACCAGCTGGTGCGTGGCGTCGATCTCATCGGCACGCCGCTCTCCATGTTCAGCAACATCGCAGCTGCTGGCGACACGCCTTCCACTTTCACCGGTGAATGCGGTGCAGAGTCAGGATGGGTGCCTGTAACTGCTACCTCTCCTATGATTTTCGTGTCACAGGTAGAGACCCAGAGATCCAAGGCCCAGCGCCAGGTGCCATACGTATTGCCACAGCCTGAACAGCAATCCACGACTGGACAGCCAGACAACAAAACAACAAAACAACAAAACAACCAATCAACAATCCAACTGGACGAAGCCACCATCTTCAAGGCAATGGAGAATGAGATGAAGCGTTCGCAGACAATGACATTCGCGGATATGCCTGCACCTTACCTTGTGGACTACCGCATCGCACGCATCAAGCAGTCCACCATCGTCTCTTCTCTCGGAGGCACCCTGTGGCAGAGCGACAGACCGATAAGCACTGTAGGCGCAGCAAACATCACTTTGGGCGACAAAATGCTCAACAGTGGATATGGTTCGGTAGTTCCTATGAAATTGTCTAACGAAGTAAACTACGACGAAATTCGCCGTCAACTGTGGTTGGCTTCCGACAATATGTATAAATATGCCATCAATACCCTTGCAAGCAAGCAGAACTATCTGACCCAGCGCCCACTCTCTGCCAAGGAAGCCCTCATCGCTGAGACATTCTCTGCTCCTGCCAAGGAATACATTGCTCCTACTGTGCTCGACAAAGAGTATAATAATAAGGAGATACAGGCTATGGCAGACAAACTGAGTGCCGTATTCTGCGACTTCCCTAAGCTCTATAACTCCAACGTGGCAATCAGCACTCTTGCCGGTGATGCTTACCGCCTTACATCTGAAGGCATTCGTGTGCGCCAGCCTATCGGCTACACTATGCTTCTCGCTACTGCCAGCGTAAAGGCTGCTGACGGTTCGGTAATCCAGGACAAATGGGAATATGACATCGACATCAATGCGCCACTGCCTGACGCAGACAAGATGATAAGCGACCTGCGCAAGTTTGCCACACGCCTCACAGAGGAGGCTAACGCTGAGGTATTGACAGAATATTACACTGGTCCAATCATGTATGAGGACGAAGCTTCATCCAGTTCATTCGCCAATAGCATTCTATCACCAATCCTCATGGCAAGCCGCAATCTGCAATATGGCAGTGGAAAGAACAGCATGATGTTCGGAAAGCGTATCATCGACACAAAGATAAACATCGAGCAGTGCAACAATCTCAAGGAATATAACGGCATTAAGCTCATCGGCAACTATGACGCTGATGCTGACGGACGTACTCCTGAGCAGGTCGCTATGGTGCAAAACGGTATGCTTCGCCACATCCTCACAGGTCGTATTCCTGCCATTTCATGCGAGGAGCCTTCTGGTAATGAGCGCTTCACCGATGAACTCAACCGCGGTCTCACCACAGGTTCTGCGTTTGGCAACGTGAGAATATACGGCAGCAAGACTCGTCCTGCAGCCAAGATGCGCGACCGCCTCGCTAATGAAGCAAAGAAAGCTGGTCTCGATTACGCATTTATCGTGAAGTCAAACAATAGTGGAAACCTCACTCTCTACCGTTTCGACGTGAAGACTGGTAAGGAAACGCTCGTGCGTAGCAAGACTATCCCTCTCGCAAAGAAGAGCGATATGATGCACATCACGGACATATCACGCGAGGAAATCATAGACAATACGATAATGAATGAGGTACGCACATCTATCATTGCGCCACAGTCATTCATCGTAGAGAGCATGGAATTCAATTTCGAAGCTCCTCAGTCTGAGCCTCCATTCGCTATTGAGCAACCTAAATAAGCTGATTAGGGAAGAATAAAGAGTGAAAAGTGAAAAACGCACTGACGCAGTTCTGAGCATTTCACTTTTCACTCTTCACTTTTCACTAAAAGAAAGCAATCCGCCACCGTGTCAGCCGCGTTACCAGCTGATATCAGCAGCAATCCGCCACCGTGGCGCATATTTTCACCCATTTCGATATATCCAAAAGAAAAATGAACTTCATCCTAAACGCCTACGCAATCCAGGACATAGGGCATCGTACCAACCAGGAAGATTGCTTCTATCCGCCTTTCATCGACCCCTGCCATTACGATGAATCACCAAGAGAATGGACATTCTATGACGGCACTCCGCATACGGACGACCGCCTATTCATCGTATGCGACGGTATGGGAGGACACGACCGTGGCGAGATCGCGAGCCAGACTGTCACGCAGGCTATGAGCACATATCTGCTCAAGTCAGCGTCTATAGAGGGCGTTTTCCCTGATGAAATGGTCAATCAGGCAGTGGATAAGGCATTGCTTGCCCTTGCTGAGCAGGATGACCCCGATGAAGTGATGAAGATGGGCACCACTATGACGATGCTCAAATTCCACGCAAATGGCGCTACCGTGGCGCATATTGGCGACAGTAGGGTATATCATTTCCGGCCGGCACGTCCTTCCGAACCGGCTAAGATGCTCTTCTGCACGGAGGATCACACCGTGGTCAACGAACTCGTACACTACGGACAGATAACCCATGCTCAAGCACGGCGCTCCACAAAGAAGCATATTCTCTCGCGAGCTATGCTCTCTTATCAGGAGAGAAGACCGAAAGCTGACATACATCATATCTCTGACATACAGCCGGGGGACATCTTCTTCCTCTGTACTGACGGCATATTCGAGAATATGGACAATGAAGCGCTTTGCTCACTGCTGACTGACCCCAACTATAGTGATGTGCAACGCATTCAGATGATTCTGCATGAATGTATCAATAATAGGGACAACCACACCGCTATATTCGTGCGAGTGCAGGATATTCTCAACACCTCAGACCGCAAATCATCGGATGCTTCGCTCGCTCCTGGCACGGTATTGAAGAGCGAAAACTACACTTACCACATCGAAAAGGTGCTCGGAAGCGGTGCTTTCGGCATCACTTATCTCGTCAATACCAATGTCTCTATGCAGGGACAGTTGGGCACTATACACACTGGAGTGAAGGTGGCACTAAAGGAATTCTTCATGCACAAGGAGATGAAGCGTGAAGGAGTGGAACTCGTACCTATCTCTGAGAACTCTGATGTCAAACAGTATGCTAACAAATTCCGACGCGAAGCCTCCAAACTGGCTATGCTTTCGCATCCTAATATCGTGAAGGTGCTGGAGGTCTTTGAGGCTAACAACACCATCTACTACTCTATGGAGTACCTTCCTGACGGCACTCTCGACGACTATGTGGACAAGAGAGGCGGACTCCCAGAGAAGGAAGCGATAGGCTGCATACGCCAGATTGCCTCCGCCCTGATGTATCTCCACACCAACAAACTCCTGCATCTCGACATCAAGCCTGCCAATATCATGCGCATCGAGAGCACTAATACGCTCAAGATTATCGACTTCGGACTGGCTAAGAGATACGAGAAAAACGGCGATCCTGAGTCAAGTGCCAACCTCGGCTTCGGCACTACTGGCTATGCTCCGTTGGAACAGGCGGATGCAAACATGGAACATGAGTTTTCTCCCGAACTGGATGTCTATGCTCTTGGCGCCACTTACTATAAGTTGCTCACCAATCATGTGCCTAACACCGCCATCGACGTGCTCAACAGAGGTCTCAACACTATGCCGCTCGTCAAGAAAGACGTCAGTCAGAAGAGCATCGACGCCATCAAAGCCGCTATGGAGCCTACCAAGGCGAAGCGCCTAAAGACCGTGGAAGCATTCCTCGATATGCTACCTCGCATCGACGATGAGACCATTTTCAAGCAGAAAGAGGACCACAAATTTCAGTTATGGATGGTCATTATCTTATCTATCGTAGTGTTAGGTAGCACGTTCGGCGTCATATTCATGCACGATAGCGACAGGGATGACAAAGCGCCAATCACCATAACGCCAACTGTCAAGCAGTTTGATATGCCTATGGTGGAAATCAAAGGTGGCTCTTTCACTATGGGTTCTGACCTCAATACCGACCCTGATGCTGAGGAAGACGAAGCTCCACGGCATCAAGTGACTGTCAGTTCTTTCAAAATGGGAAAGTATTTAGTGACTCAATCGGAATGGAAACAGGTGATGGAGGATACTAAAGCACAAAAGAGCAAAAATGGAAAATACCCTATGATAAACGTGACATGGGAGGAAGTGCAGACTTTCATCTCGCGTCTCAATGAGCAGACTGGTCGCCATTTCCGCCTTCCTACTGAGGCTGAATGGGAATATGCGGCAAGAGGTGGAGACAAAGCCAGCAATAAAGGAAGCATTTATAGCGGTGGTGACGACCTGAAAACTATGGGATGGTATGCCGACAATAGTGGTAATCGTCCGCATCCTGTCGGTATGCTCGCACCGAATGCCCTCGGACTATATGACATGAGCGGCAATGTGTGGGAATACTGCTCCGACTGGTACGATGATTACCAAGCCAAAAAGCAAACTAATCCTAAGGGTCCCGCCACAGGAGACTACCACGTCATCCGTGGTGGAAGCTGGAATTCCAGCAGCCATTGCTGCCGTATCACCTACCGTCAGGACAACTCCATCATCTCTCCTACTCCAGACATTGGTTTCCGTCTGGTGGAAGAATAAGCCCCCTCCCATTCTCCCAAGAGGGAATTTGGGATACGTTCTTTGCCTTGAGCCTCAAACTGACAATCCGCCTTCGTCACGGATCCTATCAAAATGTGGACTGCTTTATTGGCGACGAGCAAGTAAGCGAGTATCGCTTTAGAAAAGCCCTTGAGTCTTTTGTACTGCCTCCGCTCACCAGCGAGGAGAAACAGTACATCGAGGCAGAACAGCAACGTCTGGATGCTGTTCTGCGAGAAGTAAAAATTAAGGCGAGCAGAAGAAAAAGTCGCAGTCAAGAAGTAAACATCCGTCAACTTTCATTTAACTTTGCAATATGAAAACATCTAAAACCCTTCGTTCCTTCCAGATCAGTCTGCAGAAAGGGCAGGCGCTCCTCACGGCTCAGGAATACCCATGGAGCGTGCTGCAGGTGATACCCACCACTCCGGCAGACTTCGACCGCACGGTGGCAGTTCTCAAGAAGCGAGGCATTGTAGCCCATCACGATACTGACCGCACATTCTGCATCATCCACCTGACAAGCGGCGACCACGACGGAAAACATCCAGAACGTTACATTTCCATCACTCAGGACAACTACAAGCAATTCATCGAAGACCTGAAGGACACGATGGTACAGGCAGCAGTGTGGTATGAGACAAATATTATTAAACCCTATAAAATATTAGAAAATACGAATTAAAAAGACAATGGAAAAGACAGTTATAACCATAGACATGAACAAGGCATCTCTCTCTAATCTTCCGCGCCAAAGAGCTTGTTCAAGTCGGCTTGGAGGCGCTTAAACGGTGCAGAACGCATATATCCAGTGTTCTTTTTCAGCATCTGTACAGAGTCAGTGACGGAATGTGAGTAGGCAGAAAGCTCATTCTGACGCTGGATATGATGGCATGCTTTCTGGCGTATCTCATTCTCACGCTCCAGTCTCAATTTTTCGCAGACGCGTGCCACGACCGGTGCCACTATGCTATCGAAGATATGATGTCCCTGAATGTATAAATAGGTGTTTTGCGGAGTGACGCCAAGAGTGGCGAGTTCTGCCGCCAATGCCTCATATTTCTCTTTGTTTCCTGGATGATTTTTGCGCACTTCGCCCAACTTTGACTTCACTTTGCGTGCAAGTTTCTCAAGCACAGGATTAGGATTATACAATGGGAAGCGTCCTATCTCAATGACATGATTCATGTCCGTCATGGTGAAATTATGATAGTCTCCAGTGCGGTAAAGCAGGATATTCCATACAAAGAGCGGATATACGATTTCGGAGAAAGCCATGAAGAATGCTTCAAAGTCGAAGATGGCATGGTCATTGAGCGTAGCCATTACGCAGGTGTTGTGCAAAGATGGCGCATAACACTGATAGTTTTCTATCGCATAGACGTAAGTATGAAAGACATAAGGATTATTGATTACCGTCTTGGAAGTCTCAGTGCAACCCTGCAATAAGTAATCATAGTCAGCATCGACACACGCTATCATGTTCTCTCCTCCACCGTGAGAGAGCATTGACATGATAGCTTTCTTCTTGCCTTTCGACAATGATTTGCGTGTGGGGAGCATCACTTCGAAATAGCGGTGCTCGTCTTCGAAATCACTAAGCACAGTGCGCCAGAAGAGCACATCATCATAGCTCTCCACGTATGCCACGATTCTACGCTTTTTCTTTTTACCGTGCAATGCGTTGGCGGCAGAGATATAATTTGATGTGATGGTCAGTTTTGACATAAGGACTCAAGTTATCAGTTTACATCAGTTCTTTCCGAGGTCCGTTCTCGCTCCAATCAAAGTCTATAATAGCATTGATTTCCAAGTCTTTAGACCTCTATCTCATTCACTTCCGTGACACTATCCATCCATCCATTCATTATCAATGCCGGAGAATGCGTGGTGAGAACAATCTGCGCATTAGGATTGAGAGTAGTGATAAGTTCGATGAGTTGCTGTTGCCAATCGATGTGGAGGCTCACTTCAGGTTCATCCATCAAGAGTAGATAAGGCTTGTTATCCTCCACGAGAACAGTGAGCAGGATGACGAGCATCTGCTTCTCACCGCTCGAAAGTTGGTAAGGAGTCAGTTCTTCGCCTATCTGGAGGAAGCGAATCTCATTGGCAGTGCGGATTATCGTCTTTCCCGTCTCGGCAAAGAGGCGGTCTATCATGTCCTGAAACTTAGTCTTTACAGCCGACAATCTCTGTGCTTCTGGCGCATTGCCATTTTGCAAAGCCTCTATCATACGGTTGGCTATATTGACCTGATAGTCCAGATAGCGACGCTGAAGCGTATATATCTGAAGGTCAAGCTCTGTAGCCACCTTGAAATCTAGCTGTGAAGCTATCTCCGCATTGATCAGCGGACGGTCTATAGAGCGAATCACATCAAAGCGGATATGCGTAGCATCCTCAGGCACGGTCTCTATCTTCACGCCGTTTCCATGCGGTATCTCGCCCTTATTTGGAAATTTCAGCGGAGCGATAAGCTTATTGAGAATGGTGCTCTTGCCCACACCATTCACTCCACTTAGTATGTTGACCTGTCTGTCCAGGTTCCATACTATGTGTTTTCTGCCACTCCAAAGGGAGTCTATCTCTATTTTTTTGATGTATTCCGCGTATTTCATTGTCAGGTCATAATAATGATTAAGTATGCAAATATACTAACAAAATCGCGAGATTATAATATAATAAGGAAGAAAAAACACTTTTTTTATCACTTTTTTAACAAAAAAGTCCTTTTTTTTATTATTTTTTTGTTCCTTTGTATTCGGTAAACAAGAACCTTCAACCCACAACTATAATTTATCATGAATTTCTTAGAAGAAAAGATTCTGCTCGATGGCGTAATCAAGGAGGGTAACATCCTCAAAGTTGACAGTTTTCTTAACCACCAGATCGACATAGATATCATGCGCCAGATGGCGTATGAATTCAAGCGTCGCTTCCACGGTATTGAGGTCAACAAGGTGCTCACCATCGAGGCAAGCGGTATCGCCATTGCGACACTGCTCGGTGACCTTTACGACGTTCCTGTGGTTTTCGCAAAGAAAAGCGAGACAGCCAACAGTACAGACGACAAGTATGTATCACAGGCTTACTCCTTCACCCACAAGAGAATGAACAATGTATTCATCTCTAAGCCTTATCTTTCATCCACTGATAAGGTGCTTATCGTCGATGACTTCCTGGCTGATGGCGAAGCAGCACACGCCCTTATCGACCTCGTACACCAAGCTGGAGGCGAGGTAGCAGGCCTTGGCATCGCTATCGAGAAAGGACAGCAGAAAGGTGGTGGCGAACTGCGCAAAGAGGGATACCGCGTGGAATCTATAGCTATCGTAGAGACTATGGACTGGAAGACACAGACCATCAAGTTCCGCGACCAGCCTGTTCTTCCTCTGGAGAACACCAAGCTCAAAATAATGTAATCGCTCAGGCGCCACTGTGTTGCCCGCGTTACCGGGCAATATAAGCGAAAGGCGCCACCGTGTTGCCCGCGTTACCGGGCAATAATACCCCAATCCCAAGCAACCCAACACACCAAAAGAATCAATGGAAGATAACAATCTCTATCAATTAGACGGCAGAGTGCCCCTATTAAGGGCCATTCCGTTTGGACTCCAGCACGTGCTGGCGATGTTCGTTTCTAACATCACTCCTATCATTATCCTTGCCGGAGCAGCTGGCCTCGGCAGCGAACTCAGTGCTATCCTGATACAAAACTGTATGATAATAGCCGGTATAGGCACCCTCGTACAGTTGTATCCTGTATGGAAAATCGGCTCCAGACTGCCTATAGTGATGGGTATCAGTTTCACATTTCTCTCCCTCGCCATTGCAATAGCCACGACGCAGGGCATGGGAACCCTCATCGGCGCTGTCATCATAGGCGGTCTTGTCGAAGGAATGCTCGGACTGTTCCCTGGCAGATGGACTAACCTCATCCCTCCAGTAGTAGCTGCTACCGTCGTTACGGCTATCGGTTTTTCGCTCCTTCCTATCGGAGCAAACAGCTTTGCAGGCGGCGTCGGCGCTGCTGATTTCGGCAGTATCAACAACTGGATCGTAGGCACCGTGACCTTATTGACATGCCTCCTCACGCAAGTCTTTGCCAAAGGCTTCCTCCGTGCGCTGTCTGTGCTGATGGGTCTCATCGTGGGTTACATCCTATCTCTCTGCATGGGCATGATAGACTATTCATCCCTGAGCGAGGTAGGCATCATATCCCTGCCTCATCTCATGCCTTTCACTCCTGAATTTCATTTAGGTCCTATCCTCGCCATCATCTGCGTATTCTTCGTTTCCGCCACTGAGACCATCGGTGATACATCTGCCCTCTGCTCTGGAGCTCTGGGACGTGACGTGCAGAAGAAGGAAATGGGAGCGTCAGTGGCTTGCGACGGCTTCGTCAGCACCTTAGCAGGATGCTTCGGATGTACCCCTATCACCTCGTTCTCACAGAATGTAGGCCTTGCTGCAATATCCAAAGTGGTAAACCGTTTTACCATTGCCGTAGGTGCTGGCATAATGATTATTGGCGGACTGTTCCCTGTCGTAGGCAAGGTGCTGACCACTATCCCTCAGGCTGTCTTGGGAGGATGCACCATTATGATGTTCGGTTCCATCATGTTTGCCGGCTTCGGTATGCTTGCCAAGGCAGGTTTCTCTAATAGAAACATGGTTATCGTTTCCCTCTCTCTCAGCGTAGGTCTCGGATTTACCCAAGCCACAGAGATGTTTGCCATCTTCCCACAGATTGTTCAGACCGTCTTTGCAGAAAACTGTGTAGCCGTGGTATTCCTCCTTGCAGTTGTCCTCAACCTGGTTCTACCTAAGGATGCAGAATAAAGAGACCAACAACCCACAACCAACAACCCACAACCAACAACCCATTCTATGGAATTCAAACATCAAGATGGAATAACCAATGCCCGCGAATTAGGCACTGGAAAGTTCACTATCCTTGGCATTCAGCATCTGTTTGCCATGTTCGGAGCAACGATACTCGTGCCGGCTCTGACCGGTCTCTCCGTTTCCACCACGCTTCTGTTTGCCGGCATAGGAACACTTCAGTTCCATTTCATCTCCAAGATGCAGGTGCCAGCATTCCTCGGTTCCAGTTTTGCATTCATCGGAGGTTACCTCTCTGTCAAGCAACTGGGCATGGAACAGGGCATGAGTGAGACCCTTGCGCTCGACTATGCCTGCATCGGAGTGATGTGTGCAGGAATGTGCTACTTTATCATGGCTGCCCTCATCAAGGCTTTCGGCAGTCAGAAGGTGCTGAAGTTCTTTCCTCCTGTCGTGACAGGTCCGATGGTCATAGCCATTGGTCTGACTCTATCTGGCTCAGCTATACAGAATTGCACGAGCAACTGGCTCCTCGCCATCGTAGCTATCGTGGTAGTCATCCTGAGCAGTATCTGGGGAAAAGGCATAATAAAGATTGTGCCAATCCTTCTCGGCGTCGTAGCATCCTACGCTCTCGCTGCAGCAATGGGCGAAGTGGACTTCTCCAGCGTGAATGATGCTGCATGGATAGGCTTGCCTTTCAGTCGTGAGACGAGCGTTTTTGCCGTCACTGACGACTTCAATGGCTCGTTCCTTCTCAGCAGTATCATAGCTATCGTGCCAATCGCTTTCGCCACTATCATGGAGCATATCGGCGATATGTGTGCCATATCTTCCACTGTAGGCAGGGACTTCCTCGCCAAGCCAGGACTTCACCGCACACTGATAGGCGACGGTCTTGCCACTGCTCTGGCAAGTATCTTCGGTGCGCCTGCCAATACCACATACGGAGAGAACACTGGCGTGCTCAATCTTACACGCGTCTTCGACCCTGCCGTCATCCGTCTTGCAGCCATTTTCAGCGTCATCCTGAGCTTCTGCCCTAAGTTTGCTTGCATCATAGGCCTTATGCCAGCCGCTACCATCGGTGGCGTGAGTCTCATTCTCTATGGCATGATTTCATCTGTAGGTGTCAGAAACCTCGTGGAATCAGCAGTTGACCTCTCCAGTTCGCGCAATGTCTTTGTGGCAGCCCTCATCCTTGTCCTCGCTATCGGTGTGAAATATGGTGCCAATGACAGTGTTGCCATCGGCAGCATCCACCTCTCCGGACTTGCCATCGCTGCCCTTGTAGGCATCATTCTCAATGCTGTGTTGCCAGAACAACTCGGCATGAAGGTAAAGAGTTTCAACGGCAAAGAGAAAAAGCATCAAGAACATACCGAACAATAATCAAAGATTATATAAACTTATTACTAATAAAAAAAGAAAAATGAAAAAGTTATTCATTCTCCCATTCATGCTCTTGGCAGCATTGTGCGTACAGGCACAGGACATCCAGGTACATTATGACTTCGGTCGCAGCCTCTATTCCGACACAGAGGCTGGACGACAGAAGGTTACTGTCACCCTTGAGCAGTTCAAGGCCGACCAGCTCGGTTCATGGTACTACTTCGTGGACATCGACCTCAGCCGTAAATTCACTGAGGGTGCCTACACGGAGATTTCCCGTGAGTTCAACATCGGACAGATTAAAGGCTTCGCTGCACACATGGAGTATGACGGCGGTCTCAATAAGGACAGTGGCAGCTTCCAGCAGTCTGCTCTCGCCGGTATAGCATGGAATGGTCACAACGCTGACTTCTCCACCACCTACTCCATCCAGGCTCTCTACAAGCATTATTTCAAGAGCTACGACTATACCAACGCATACGCTTCATGCCAGCTGACTGGCGTATGGAGCACCACATTCGCCAATAATGCTTTGACTTTCTCTGGTTTCGTGGATCTCTGGCGTGGCGAAAAGGCCAACCGTCACGGTCAACTGGTATTCCTCACAGAACCACAGATATGGTATAATGTGACAAAGAATTTCAGCATCGGTAGTGAGGTGGAGATAAGCAATAACTTCGTCTATAACACTTACAATGATGATTCTTTCTTCATCAACCCTACTATTGCTGTTAAGTTCAATCTCTAATACCATACTATAAATGGAATTCCTGACAAAATTCTTCGGCTTTGACGCCTCAAAGATGAGCATCCGCAAGGAAGTGATGGGCGGAATCACCACTTTCCTCACCATGGCTTACATCCTTGCAGTCAATCCGAGCATCCTCGGTGATGCCGGTATGGACTCCGGAGCGGTGTTTACCGCCACCGTCATCTCGGCTATCGCCGCCACCATCGTGATGGCTATCTATGCCAAACTGCCTTTTGCTCTGGCTCCGGGCATGGGTCTCAATGCCTTCTTTGCCTACACCATCGTACTGACAATGGGCTATTCATGGCAGTTTGCGCTCACTGCAGTATTCATCGAGGGTGTCATCTTCATCCTTCTTACCCTCACCGGACTCCGCCAGAAGATAGTGGATTGCATGCCGCTTCTGCTCCGCAGATCCATATCTCCTGGTATCGGACTCTTCATCGCCTTCATCGGACTGAAGAATGCCGGCATAGTGGCTGCCAATGAAGCCACCTTCGTCTCTCTCGGCGATTTGCATTCTCCTGCCGTTCTCCTGGCTTGCTTCGGCATATTGCTCAGCGCAGTGCTGCTGGTGCGCAATGTTACCGGTGCTCTCCTTATCGGAATCCTCGTCACCACCATAGCCGGCATTCCGCTTGGCGTGACAAATTTCTCCGCTGTAGTGGATGTACCGCCAAGCATCGAGCCTATCTTCTGCAAGTTTGAGTGGCACAACGTGCTCAGCGTGGATATGATAGTATGCGTACTGACATTCCTCTTCATCGATATGTTCGACACTATCGGCACCCTCATCGGTGTCAGCAACCGTGCCGGAATGGTGGACGAGAAAGGTAATATCCCTCACCTCAAGGACGCTTTCATGGCTGATGCCATCGGAACCACACTCGGTGCTATCCTCGGTACTTCTACTGTCACCACATACGTGGAGAGCGCTTCTGGCGTAAATGTAGGTGGACGCAGCGGACTTACAGCTTTCTGCACAGCCGTCTGCTTCCTTCTTGCCCTCTTCCTTGCACCTCTCTTCCTCTCTATTCCTGCACAGGCTACGGCTCCAGCCCTTATCCTTGTAGGCGTAATGATGATGCACGACATTCGCAAGGTGGATTTCAGCAAGTATATCACAGCCATTCCATGCTTTATCTGCATAGCTTTCATGCCGCTCACCTACTCCATCTCTGACGGTATATTGATGGGACTCATCAGTTGGGTGTTGCTTCACATCTGCAGCGGAAAGTACAAGGAGCTGAACATAGGCTCCATCATCCTCGCAATGCTCTTCATCTTGAAATACGCATTCCTGTAAGCATACATTCCCACTCTATAACCAAAAAGTCCGTGGCACCCATTATCAGGTCCCACGGACTTTTTCTTTTTTGGTGGGAAAATGGTTGTCGGTTGTTGGTTGTCGGTAGTTTAGTGTAAGCCAGTAGCAAGCACAGCGTGCGTTTTTCTCTGTTTTTAACAGCTGTTAATACTTTTTCCTATGTTTTTTCCGAAAAATAATTTTTGTCATTTGAAGTTCCACCCTTCCACCTTGGTATGGTTATCATCTTGATAATCAGGCGATTGTATATGGTGGAATTATGGGTGGAATTAGGGTGGAACTTCACGTAATTCCACCATAATTCCACCCATAATTCCACCCTACCTAACATATTGATTCTTAAATATATAACACCCTTAAGGTGGAAGGGTGGAACTTCAAACCACATAAAATATTTTTAGAGAATAATCGTCGAAAAGTTATGAATAAATGTTAAAACAGGTGCTTCCGACAGTTTAATCTACTCCTGAAACCCTCTTTAGAACGAGCTCCCTCCTGTCCCACTTAGGGTAGGAAACTGGTTACATTTTCTTCTTTAGTGAAAAGTGAAGAGTGAAAAATCGCGCTGACGCAATTGGGAAACCGCAAGCCGAAGAACGTATATAGCCTCCCCCTTACAGGGGAAAAAGAGGGGGCTCTATAAAAGCATAGCTATTACATAGTAAAAGCATAGTTATTACATAGTAAAAGCATAGTTATTAGGAGGTAAAAGCATAGTTATTACACCCTAAAAGCTATGCTTTTGCAAAATACTAATTATCATTCGTGACTTTAACTCTTCAACCATATCATTATTGCTTTTATCTCATTCTTTGATTTTTGTAGAATTGTATAGGTGAATATATTTCATTAAAGTTCTATTTTAATGTAAAAATTAGGATTAAGACGTAAGGAATTAGAAAAAAAATGCCTATCTTTGCATCGTAAACAGGAACAGATATGGCAAACAAACAATTGAATCGCATAAAAGTGGTTCTTGCAGACAAGCAACGAACCAATAAATGGTTGGCAGAGCAGTTGGGTAAGGATAAAACCACAATATCAAAGTGGTGTACCAACTCTAGCCAACCCGACTTAGAGAGCCTACTTAAAACGGCAAAACTCTTAGATGTGGAGATTGCAGACCTCGTTAGAGACAATGTGGAATAAAAAGAGCACCCTATGAAAAAAGAAGAAATACAATTATTGTTCTCACAATTTGAGCAAGTATCTTGCATTATAAATAATATTGAATGTTGGAGTGCTCGTGAATTGTGTACATTGTTAGGATATACACAATGGCGAAACTTTACAAAAGTGATAGACAAAGCAAAAGAAGCGTGTGGCAATGCAGGACATAAAATAGCCGACCATTTTGCTGACGTCAGCAAAATGGTCGAACTTGGCTCAGGTGCTGAGCGTCAAGTGGATGACATCATGCTTACCCGTTACGCTTGCTATCTTGTGGCACAAAATGGTGACCCTCGCAAACAGCAAATTGCGTTTGCGCAGACTTACTTTGCAGTACAGACACGCAGAGCGGAACTTGTAGAGAAACGAATCTTAGAAGTTGAGCGTGTCAAGGCGCGAACAAAATTGCAGGAGACAGAGCGTAAACTATCAGGCATCCTGTATGAGCGTGGAATCAATGACAAGAGTTTTGCAGTCATTCGCTCCAAAGGAGACCAAGCCTTGTTTCGTCTCAATACGTCTATGTTGAAAAGACGTATGGGAGTTCCCGAAAAGCGTCCGTTAGCTGATTTCCTGCCAACTATCAGCATCAAAGCAAAAGACTTTGCTGCAGAAATGACAAGCGTAAACGTCCAAGCTAAGGATTTGCATGGTGAGCCGCAGATTAGCAATGAACATATTGCCAACAATACCGCAGTTCGTAATATGCTCGTACAACGAGGTATTGTCCCAGAGAACTTGCCTGCAGCCGAGGATATCAAGAAGGTTGGACGAAGATTGGCGAGTGAAGAGAAGAAAGTTTTAGACAATAAGAAGAAAAAGTAAAAATGGAACAGAATAAGAAAGAGTTGCTCATGGAGCAAGCAAACAATATAACAGACATTTTAGAAGTTGATATTAAAAACTCTTAGTGAGAGAATACAAAGCGTACCTTTTATCTAAAGAGAATAATGGCTAAAATTGAGGGCTATAGTTTAGAAAGACAAAAGTCACTTGGTGCTTTTTATACACCTCCAATTCTTGCAAACTATCTCGCAAAAGTAACTTTGTCTTTGGCAAAACTTGACAAAGCAAAAAAATACTTTGTGCTGGATCCTGCTACAGGAGAAAGTGCTTTGCTGCATGCATTTCTTTCTGAGTCAAAAAAGAAAGGAGTGCAGACTTGCTATGTCGGTATAGATATAGAAGAAACAGCAATTCAAAGATCGAATAAAAATTTTTCCTCTAACAACATTAACAATTCGTTTATTCAATGTGATGCTCTTTATCCATATAGTGGTAAAAAGACAGCTGAAGGATGGACTATGCTTGCAAAGAAGTACTTTCCAAATGGTATAGATTTTATTGTCAGCAATCCACCCTGGGGGGCAGACAAAAGTTCCTATCTTCAACTTTCAAGTGATTTTTTTACAGCTATAGGACAATTTGATATTTATGACTTGTTCATTGAATTATGTGTAAACAATCTAAATGTAGATGGTTGCTTTGGTCTAATTGTTCCAGACTCTATTTATAGTGAAGAGCATAAGCCAATCAGAGAGTTCCTTCTTAAAAATACCGAAATCAAGCAGATTATTAGATTAGGTGAAGGTATTTTTCCTGATATCAATATTGCAGTCTCGTTAATCTTTGGTGTAAAGAAGGTTTGTAACAATAGACATAATGTTTTATGTGCTCATTTGTCGAATGACATTAAGAAGAAGGTAATCAAAGGAGAAATTTCGTTAGAAAAAGCCATAAAGTTGTCATCTTGCAAAATATCGTCAAAATTGATGGTTGATAATAATTACGCATTCTTCACCGACATAACAACAAACGATTCTGATCTAACACATTTCCTGAACAATTGCCAAAAGATAGGTGACGTAACTTCGAGCCAAAGAGGTGTTGAACTTTCTAAGAAGGGTGTCATCCTAAAATGTCCTATTTGCCAAAAATGGCTACCAGAACCAAGAGGAAAAGAGGACAAAGATGTCAAATGTCCTCATTGTAAGTATATAGGAGCTAAGCCTTCGTTTTTATCGATGGGAATTATTTCCCCAAAAGCTTCTAATGGCTACAAAAAAATAATCGTTGGTGAAGACGTATATCGCTTCGGAACAAATGCAAAACATTATATAAAGATAGATGTTCAAGGTATCAATTATAAAGATGCACAACTTTACCAAGGTTCCAAGATCCTTGTTAGAAAAACAGGTGTAGGAATTACTGCTGGTATTGACTATGATAATTGTCTGACAAATCAAGTCGTATATATTATCAAACGCAGAAATGATATTAATCCTA
This sequence comes from uncultured Prevotella sp., assembly GCA_900548195.1. Taxonomy (GTDB): domain Bacteria; phylum Bacteroidota; class Bacteroidia; order Bacteroidales; family Bacteroidaceae; genus Prevotella. The sequence goes on along the minus strand of URJQ01000016.1, from coordinate 570 downwards.
TAATATCAAATGAAGTAATACTGGCTGTTCTTAATTCAAGGATAACCACATACTTCATAATTAAAACGATGGGGAGTACTGGTTGGAAAACACATGCTTACCTATCACAAGCTTCTGTTGCATCATTACCATTCCCAAATATTGATGTTAATAATGCTGATACAAGGGATTGTCTTATGCACTTAACAGATTTAGTAAAAAATAACGCAAGAGTTTCAAGTGATAACTTTTCAATTGATGCGGATGCCAAAATAGAACGCATTGTAGCAAAATTGTTTGGTATTAATCAAAGTGATTATGAAGTTATTTACAAAGCAATAAATGAGGTTCAACAAATGATACCTTTTAGAAGACTCTTGAGAATAACAGCAAAAGATATTTTCAATAATGGGATATAGATATATTGGATCAAAAGATAAGTTAGCAGAGACATTGATTAATACTATTAGTCAACATTGTCCTGATGCACATTCTGTCATAGATTTAATGGCAGGAACAGGATTGTTTTCGCTTGCATTGCGTAAACATGGATATAGAGTCATTGCTTCTGATGTCATGACCTATTCATAC